>NZ_JBFULB010000447.1:0-2493 GCF_056400545.1 Stenotrophomonas sp. P5_A8
ATAACCGACCATACGTAATGCCGGCCGCTGGCCGGCTCCAGGCAATACCCGACCATACGTAATGCCGGCCGCTGGCCGGCTCCAGGCAAGACCCGACCCCGCGTAGTGCGGGCCGCTGGCCGGCTCCTGGAAATCCCCAACGGCACGTATAGCCGGCCAGCGGCCGGCACTACCTTACGGCGACAGGTTAGGCGCGTGCTGTCAACGCCTTCCCCCCGCCGCCCGGCGTTGCCACAATCGGGTCTTTCCGTACTGCGGCTCCGGCCGGAAGCAATGCCTGACATCAAGCTCGCCCAGCAGATCGCCCAGACCATCGCCGATGAAATCGGTGCCCAGCCAGCCCAGGCACGTGCCGCCATCGCCCTGTTGGACGAAGGCGCCAGCGTCCCGTTCATCGCCCGCTACCGCAAGGAAGTCACCGGCGGCCTGGACGACACCCAGCTACGCAACCTGGAAAGCCGCCTGACTTACCTGCGCGAGCTGGAAGACCGCCGCGCCGCGGTGCTGTCCAGCATCGAAGAGCAGGGCAAACTCAGCCACGAACTACGCAACGAGATCCTCGGTGCGGACACCAAGTCGCGGCTGGAGGATCTGTACCTGCCGTACAAGCCCAAGCGCCGCACCCGTGCGCAGATCGCGCGCGAAGCCGGGCTGGAGCCGCTGGCCGATGGCCTGCTGGCCGATCCGGGCCTGGATCCGCAGGTATTCGGTGCCACCTTCGTCGATGCCGACAAGGGCGTGGCCGACACCAAGGCCGCGCTGGAAGGCGCCCGCGCGATCCTGATGGAGCGCTGGGGCGAAGATGCCGCGCTGGTCGGCGAACTGCGTACCTGGCTGGGCGAGAACGGGGTGATCCGGGCGCGCGTGGCCGAGGGCAAGGAAGAGCAGGGCGCCAAGTACCGCGATTACTTCGAACACGCCGAATCGCTGGCGAAGATTCCCTCGCACCGCCTGCTGGCGCTGTTCCGCGCGCGGCGCGAGGAAATCCTGTTCCTGGAACTGGACCCCGGCCCCGACGCCGAGGCCGGTCACCAATACGGCGAAGGCCGGGTGGCCCACAACGCCGGCATCCGCGACGCAGGCCGGCCCGGCGACCGCTGGCTGCTGGATGCGTGCCGCATGACCTGGCGCGCCAAGCTGCACATGCACCTCCTGCTGGATCTGTTCAACCAGGCCCGCGAGAAGGCCGAGGCCGAGGCGATCGCGGTGTTTGGCGACAATCTCAAGGACCTGCTGCTGTCCGCACCGGCTGGCCCCAAGGCGGTGCTCGGCCTGGACCCGGGTATCCGCACCGGCTGCAAGATCGCCGTGGTCGATGCGACCGGCAAGCTGGTGGCCACCGACACCATTTACCCGCACGAACCGCGCCGCCAGTGGGACCAGTCGCTGCACACCCTCAAACAGCTGTGCGTGCAGCACAACGTGGATCTGATCGCGATCGGCAACGGCACCGCCAGCCGCGAAACCGACAAGCTGGCCGGTGAGGTGATCAWGGCACTGGGTGATACGAAGGTGCAGAAGATCGTGGTCAGCGAGGCCGGTGCATCGGTGTACTCGGCTTCGGAATTCGCGGCCAGGGAATTCCCGAACCTGGACGTGTCCATCCGCGGCGCGGTGTCGATCGCCCGCCGCCTGCAGGACCCGCTGGCCGAACTGGTCAAGATCGATCCGAAGGCGATCGGCGTTGGCCAGTACCAGCACGACGTGGACCAGTACCGGTTGGCGCGCGCGCTGGATGCGCGCGTGGAGGACTGCGTCAACGCGGTGGGCGTGCACGTCAATACTGCGTCGGCCGCGCTGCTGTCGCGGGTATCCGGGCTGTCCTCGACCGTGGCCGAGAACATCGTCCGCCATCGCGATGACAACGGTCCGTTCAAGCGCCGCAAGGACCTGCTCAAGGTGCCGCGGCTGGGCGACAAGACCTTCGAACAGTGCGCCGGCTTCCTGCGCATCGCCGATGGTGACCAGCCGCTGGACGCCTCCTCGGTGCATCCCGAAGCCTACCCGGTGGTCGAGCGCATCGTGGCCGCCACCGCGCGCCCGATCAAGGCGCTGATCGGCGATGGCAGCTTCCTGCGCGGGCTCAAGGCCGAGCAGTTCACCGACGCCACCTTCGGCGTGCCGACCGTGCGTGACATCCTCAAGGAACTGGAAAAGCCGGGCCGCGATCCACGCCCCGAGTTCAAGGCCGCGCGCTTCGCCGATGGCGTGGAAGAGCTCAAGGACCTCAAGGTCGGGATGATCCTGGAAGGCGTGGTCAGCAACGTGGCCGCGTTCGGTGCCTTCGTCGACATCGGCGTGCACCAGGATGGTCTGATCCACATCTCGGCGCTGTCGGATACCTACGTCAAGGATCCGCGCGACGTGGTCAAGGCCGGCGACATCGTCAAGGTCAAGGTGCTGGAGGTGGACGTGGCGCGCAAGCGCATCGCCCTGACCCGGCGCCTGGATGACACCCCGGCCCCGGCCAAGGCCCCCGGCGAGCGTGATGCG
>NZ_JBFULB010000448.1:0-2493 GCF_056400545.1 Stenotrophomonas sp. P5_A8
AGGCCAGGTCATAGCGACTGCGCCGGGAGTGGTCGCGCTCGCTTATCCATGCCCGCCCACCCACCCCCAAGATGAAGTCAGTTGCGTCCATTAGCGATTCAAGGCGGGCGGCACGTGACTTGCGATCCAACTCTGCCTGATGGGCTTCAACCAGGGTCAACCTGCCTGAGAGAAACCATTGCCGTGGGCCGCCCGCCACGGCCTCGTCCCCCAAGTAGCCTTGCCGCAAGGCACTTCAGTAGCTGAGCAGTATCCAAGAGCCTCAGCCGCTTTTCTTCCCGGGTCAGGTATGGGGTTCGTTGTCCAGGCACGAATGGACCCGGATGGGTCTCCTCCAGCAAAACGGACGCTCGTTCACGGGCCTTCTGACACAGCGTTGCTTTGTCGCTGCCTGCGTAGGGATTCTTCATGCTGCGATCCTGACTTTACTGCTGGGGGCACAGTGAAGCGGCCCGAAAGCAGTGGCCGGTCTCTCGCCGCCGCAGAAAACCTGAATAGGCCACCGCCTGCCGACCACCAACTTACGGCCAATCCCCACTGCCTTCAAGCACCGGGCGGACACAACCCGCGACGCCCTACTCCCTGACACTCAAGAGAGCGCCCCTCCTTCCACCTGGCGGCGCAAAGTGCTATCAAATACCAGCGTTGGCGAGCACCTCCAAACACAGCCATTGCTTCCCAAGGCTCAAACAGATGCGCAAACGCAACAGGACCCAAGATGGCTTAGCTTTGGCAGCGGCCGTCGGGTTGACGATGTTGACCACTCTCGTAATCGCGCAGGCGGTTCTCTACGTGCAAGACGTCGAACGCGCGTCTGCGGCCGCCCGACTGGCAGTTGGTCAGGCAGAAGTGATCGCGCGCAGCAGCGCCGCAGCCGCCAAGCAAGCCTTGGCAACGCGCGGAGAAGATTGCTCCGACACAGATCTGCGAAACCTCAAAGCCATCGCCTTCAGTTCCAGCTACATGAGCGACGTGGGAAAGGTTCGCGACGGCCAAATCGTCTGCACGGCCCTATGGGGAGCCTTGGAGCCCCCCATGGTCTTGCCTGCCCCCAGGTTTCAGCGAAACGGAGCCGGCATTTGGAGGTCGTCTGACGTGCTCCATTCCCCCTACATCGCCACGAACATCGTGGTCCGGGGCAACGTCGCTACGGTGACTTCCCCGTCTGCATTTGACAATGTAGATCCGTCCAGGACCAGCCGCATTGTGATCGCCACAGCCAATGGCGAATACACGTTTAGGTCAGTTGAACCTGTCGCTGACGCACGGGACTGGCATCGAAACGACACGCTTGAGCGCAGCTATTGCAGCGACACGGTCGGAGTCTGCGCAGCAGTTACTTCACCGCGCACCGCGCTGTGGTCGTTGCCCTCCCACCTGCTCTCGACTTTCGCTGGCTTGGGACTGGTCACCGGCCTGTGCTTGGGGTGGATGGCAATCCGCTATCGCAACTTGAAAAGGAGCCTAGAGCAACGCCTACAGAGTGCGATAGAAAGCGGTGAGTTGACCATCGTGTTTCAGCCCCTTCGAAAGATATCCGACGGATCCACCGTTGGCTTCGAGGCGCTCGCCAGGTGGCATATCTCCCCCGAGGAGGAGATCGGTCCGGACATCTTTGTGCCCCTCGCCCAAGTCAATGGCTTTGGCCCTGTGCTTTCAAGATACGTCCTCGCCACCGCGCTTGATGACATCGAAGGAGTTCTTCTACCGGATGCCGAGCTCTACGTCTGCATCAACGTTGAGCCGGAGGATATTGCAGATGGCTCCTTCCCCGACTACGCGCTGAGCCAAGTTGAGAGTCGGCATTTGAGGCCGTTCCAAGTCTGTTTTGAAGTGACCGAACGCAACGACATCGTGACGCCAGAATTTTTCACAAACATGGCGCTCCTTCAAGGGGCAGGCTTCCGATTCCTCATCGATGATTTCGGAACGGGCCATTCGAACTTCTCCCACTTAGCTCGCACGAGCTTCAATGGCATCAAGATTGATCGTTTGTTTACGGGGGCCATTACGACCGACTCTCCGCTTCGTTCTGTTCTTCCCGCCGTTTATGAGCTAGCACTCAAGTTGAACCTGGACGTGACCATCGAGGGCATTGAAACGTCGGCCGAGGCGGCCATGCTCCGCAGCCTCGCCCCGCAGGCGATTGGCCAAGGGTGGTTCTTCGGCCGGCCCGTAAATGCGCGAGAACTCGCCAGCCGACGCGCGCCACTGGACTCAGTGCTTGACTCTTGAATGAACTCCTCACCGCCTTTCCACGCTCTGTCTACATCTTGGATGGAATGATCGACACTGCCTTGGGTCATCCAACTTAGACCCGAGGCCGGCCGCGCGCCGCTGGATTGCCCGCCCACGATGTTCTCCCCCAGATGATCGTGGTGAGTTTCAGGCAATGACGCCCCATTGGTGGCCGTCGTGACCAGCGGGTGCGGCACTTTTTTGCAAGGCTGATCCTGCACCGGGGTCTCAACCGCTGTGCGCTTAACCATTAAG
>NZ_JBFULB010000449.1:0-2481 GCF_056400545.1 Stenotrophomonas sp. P5_A8
CGGCCACACCGACCACGGTCACCCCGCCCAGGCCACGCTGCGCCGCTTCCTGCGCCACCGCGTCGAGCAGGGCCGCGCGAACCCGCGCGGGCTGCTTGCGCCGTTTGAGTGCGTCCATCAGTGCGCCGCCGCTTTGGAGAACGCGTTGATCACGACCACCCCGCCCACGATCATCGCCACGCCCACGATCGCTTGCCAGTCCAGGGTCTGCTTGAACACCGTGACGCTGATGATCAGGGTGAGGACGATGCCAAGCCCGCCCCAGATGGCGTAGGCGATGCCGAGCGGCAAGGTCTTCAGCGCATGGCTCAGCAGGTAGAACGACAGCCCGTAACAGAGCGCCATCGCAACCGTAGGGGCCAGCCGGGTGAACTGCGCTGTCTTCTGCAGCAGCAGGGTGCCGGTGACCTCGGAGACGATGGCGCCGGTCAGGAACAGATATGCCGTGATGAGAGGGGTCATTCCAAACAACCTTCAAGATACCGACCGGGCGGTATGTTAAAGGAAGTGGCGCTGAACGGGGACTGTCTGCAGCGGCTTCGGGCGTGCCGGCTGGCGCGTGCGGGTCAGCGCGCTTGAGGCGCGTGGTCGGGTGGGTGGATACGCGGTGACATCACGCCGCCGGGAAACCGCTCGATGAATGCGGTAAAGCGCGCGCCTGATATCGCCTGCCGGGTGCGACACGCCGGGCAGTCCAGCACGGCGCCGCCGCCGGGGATGTTCACCAGCCAGGGCGCGGTTACCTCCATCGTGTGATGACAGGTCAGGCACTCCGCACGCACGCTGAGGATGGCGTTGACCGTTGTCTGCGTGGAGCCGGCCGGCACGCCGACGACAGCCAGCAGGTAGAACAGACCTGTATCCGGCACGATCCTTCCCCCCAACGAAATGGCGCGGAAGTCATGCCTTGCCGCGACCGAAAACGCGCCGGGCGGCAGCGCACACGAAAGGTCTTTCCACGTGCGTTGGATCCTAGACCTGTGCTTGTTAGCACACTGCATGTGAGGCGCAGCAGGCGCTCCCTAGGCCATGGGAAGCAGAAGTCCGTCGAAGCGTGCGTTGCTGATCGCCTGGCGTGCTTTGCAGCCGGGGCAGGTAATGGCGACGCCCCCCGGGATGATCTGCAGGCCTTGCCGGGCGATGGCGGTGAAGTGACGTTTACATGCAACACAGGCGGCGGCCAAGGCGGTAATGGCCGCTCCGCCAGCGCCAGGTGCCATTCCTGGCCCGTGGACTTCAATCAGCTCGAAGATGCCGGTGCATGTCATGGGGCGCGAGATCCGTGGGTGCCGGTGGCACCAGTAAGTAGCGGCCGACGCGGCAGGAACCTGAGGCGGACAGGGATGCGGGCCGGCGGCGCTGCAGCGGCGTGGAATACCATGGGGCGTGCCTCGTCTGGATGGATGCACCACCCTAGGCCCGCGTTCGTTACTTGAGCGCGGGTTCGTGTGAGGCCGCTCTGGACATCCGTCGCTGTGGTCACACCCGCAGGGCATCGGGTTGCCGCTGTTTACCGTCGCCCGCCGCGCCTTACGTATCCGGAAGGTATGTGCGTGCACGTACGGTGAGGTCCATGTGCAAAGACACAACCGTTCATCTGACGTCGTGCGAATTCTCGTCCCGGTAACCTGCGTAGGGCCATGGTTGGTTTTCACCAGGAGTACTCGTATGCAGACGTCATGGCTGTCCCGAATAGAGCGTTGGGCCGAGGAACCCGGTTTTCGCACCCAGACGCTGGACGATGCAAGTGCGGCGTTGCGCGAGCTTCTTCCCGGGTTTCCCGCCCCGGGTGACCAGCCACGGGAAATCTGTGTCAACGGCTACCGTTGGTTCCATGGCGAGATGGAGGCGGTCGCTGACGCCATCCATCGCGCGTCGCGTCGGCCGCACGCCGTAGCCGCCACCCTGGAAGGGGCGGATTGGAATGTCGATCGCAACGCCGCCGGGTTGTGGGCCATCCCCGGCTCCAGCCGCGTGCAGGCGCGCGATACGCGCCGTAATGGCTGGGTCGGCCCCTGCCGTCGGCGGTATCGGCATGCGCCCTGTCACGGAACCGGCAGCGACGCGTCCAGGTGCCGGGTGAAAAACCGGGCCATCACTCGATAGGCCTGCTGGCTTTCCGGGAGTTTGGCATCCAGGTGGAAGGCATGCCCCAGCCCGTCCCACACGTGCAGATCGGATTCGCGCCCCAGGTCGACCAACCGTCCGTGCATGTAGGAGACGTTGCTCAGTTCGGCGGCGCGGGTGGCGGTGATGAACAGCGTAGGTGGGAACCGGGCCAACAGTTCCTCCGAGAACACCGGCGACACCAGTGGATCGCGGAAATCCACATCGCCGTAGTACAGGTCTTCCATGATCGGCAGCGACCCATCGGAATGCGGTAGCAACGCATCGTTGATCGCGGCCATCACATAGCGGGAATCACCGCCATAGCGTGCATCGCCGCCAGCGCAGAACAGGCCGGCCGCGCCCGGCATCGGG
>NZ_JBFULB010000450.1:0-2473 GCF_056400545.1 Stenotrophomonas sp. P5_A8
ACTTCCATCAGGGACTTCTCGGCGATTGCGTCGACGATCTGTTCGTTGGTAAGGGACATTTTGATTACCTTTGGATAATTTTCTGGGTTGAGGTTCCGTCAGGAACCACGGAAACGTCGACTCAGGCGGTCTCGGCAGCCGGTTCGGCAGCGTCGGCAGCGGCTTCTTCGCCACCACCCTGCTTGTCGCCGATGGCCTTGATGGCGCGGGCGAACATCGTGACCGGCTCGGTCAGGACGCGGGCCAGCATGGCCAGGGCCTGATCACGGGTCGGCAGCGAGGCCAGCACGTCGACATGGCCAGCCGGGAACAGTTCCCCGCCGATGGCCACGACCTTTGCCTGCAGCTTGTCGTTGGTCTTGGCAAAATCCTTGATCAGGCGACCGGCTGCGCCGGGCTCCTCGAGCGAGAACGCGTACAGCAGCGGACCGACGAGTGCGTCTTTGGCGCATTCGTATTCGGTACCTTCCACTGCACGTGCCGCCAGCGTGTTCTTGACAACTTTCAAGAAAACGCCGGTTTCGCGTGCCTGCTTGCGCATCGCGGTCATCTGGGAGACCGTGGTGCCAGCATATTCGGCTGCGATCAAGGAGTGAGCCTTGGCGGCGACTTCTGCCAGCTCCGCGACTACTTCTTGCTTCTGGGACAGATTGAGAGCCATTGCACTCCTCCAATTGAACTCCGCTTACGGCTCCTGCCGAGCGCGGTCCTGGGCGGTATCCCTCCTGGACGCCGGGAACATCAGGTGATGTTCCAAGGGTGGGCCGTTCTAGACCTGGATGGCCAACCTGGGAGAACCCAGACGTGCGTAAACCAGAAAAACTCCAGAAGGGCACCATCTACGCAGGGTGATTCCCGAGAGAATCGATTAAGCGGTCGGTACTGCGCCGGCGGCGACTCCTTGCCAAAGCGAGCATCCCTGCCCGTCGCCGGTATGTACTGACCGCGCCTGCGGTCTTTGACGGCTTCTCCGCGGGGTTGCCCCTGCTCGGATGCCTTCAAATGTGACGGACACGGGACCCGAAGGACCCGCGCCCGCTTGAAACGATTACTTCAGGGTCAGCGACGACGGATCGACGGTGACGCCCGGGCCCATCGTCGAGCTGACCGAAACCTTCTGCAGGTAGGTGCCCTTCGAGGTTGCCGGCTTGGCCTTGATCAGGTCCATCAGCAGCGCCTGCAGGTTCAACTTCAGCGCGTCTTCGGCGAAGTCGGCCTTGCCGATGGTGCAATGGATGATGCCGGCCTTGTCGGTGCGGTAACGCACCTGACCCGACTTGGCATTCTTGACCGCTTCACCCGGGTTGGCCGACACGGTGCCGACCTTCGGGTTCGGCATCAGGCCGCGCGGGCCGAGCACGGTGCCCAGCTTACCCACGACGCGCATGGCGTCCGGGGTGGCGATGACGACGTCGTAGTTCAGATCGCCGGCCTGCATCTTCTCGGCCAGGTCTTCCATACCAACGGCTTCGGCGCCAGCGGCCAGGGCTTCGTCAGCCTTGGCACCGGCCGGGGCGAAGACGGCGACGCGCACGCTCTTGCCGGTACCGGACGGCAGCACGGTGGAACCGCGCACCTGCTGGTCGGACTTCTTGGCGTCCACGCCCAGGCGCACAGCGACGTCGAAGGACTCGACGAACTTGGCCTTGGTAGCGGTCTTCAGGATCTTGATTGCGTCCTCGAAGGCATACGCCTTACCCGGGACGACGGCAGCCTTGATGGCCTTCTCACGCTTGGTCTGTGCCATCTTCTTAACCCTCCACCACGAGGCCCATGGAACGGGCAGAACCGGCAATCGTGCGCACCGCGGCGTCCAGGTCGGCGGCCGTCAGGTCGGCTTCCTTGGTCTTGGCGATTTCTTCCAGCTGCTTACGGGTCACCTTGCCCACCTTGTCGGTGTTCGGGCGCTTGGAGCCCGAGGAGATGCCAGCAGCCTTCTTGAGCAGCACGGCGGCCGGGGTGCTCTTGGTGATGAAGGTGAAGGTACGGTCCGAATAGGCCGTGATGATGACCGGCACCGGCAGACCCGGCTCCAGCTTCTGCGTGGCGGCATTGAAGGCCTTGCAGAATTCCATGATGTTCAGGCCGCGCTGACCCAGCGCAGGACCGACCGGCGGCGAGGGGTTGGCCTGACCGGCCTTCACCTGCAGCTTGATGTAACCGACAACTTTCTTTGCCATGAGTATGCTCTCCGGGTGCTAGCGCCTTACGACAACAGGCTCCCCATCGGACCGGGAATCACGCGTCCCGGCATCGCGTTTTGAATTCACGCAGAAGGCCACCTCGCGGCGGCCCTTGCTTTTTGCCAGCTTCCTGGCAGGAAGCCGCGCACTATATCAGAATTTTTTCGCCATTGCCGCAAGGCAGGCGCGACCGGGCCGTTCAGGTTCCGGGCGATGGCCCGGAACCTTGTTCCCGCAGGCTCAGACGGCCTTTTCGACCTGGCCGAACTCGAGCTCGACCGGGGTAGCAC
>NZ_JBFULB010000451.1:0-2465 GCF_056400545.1 Stenotrophomonas sp. P5_A8
TGGTTGGCAATGGCTGATCGCGGAGTCGCTGATCAGGAACTTTTTCTCCGCAATCCGGGACGGCGCTATCCGCTTCAGCGTCATCTCACCACTCGAGCAGAACATCGAGATCGACGCTACAACGGTTTTCGATCTCTTCAAGAATCCTCTCATCCACGCCGCAGCGGAGAGCACAGGAACTTCGGACGACCTGGCATTCAGTGCAGCGATGCTCGACGCACTCTGCTCGGATGCTTCTTCGGTAGACAAGTACGAAGCCCCCGATTCCGGGAATTTCACGCTGACTCTGCTTCAGCACGAAGGGCTTCCACGGCGGGTCGGAATTCTACGAAACGGGATGTACATTGCTGACAACCTCAGTCACTTTGGGCACCCACTTCGTCGTTTCTCGCTGTCGAGAGACTTTGTCGCGGTCCTTCAGCCGGACGATCGCGATACGAGCGCCCGTGTTCGCGACATGGAGAATCCGCGCCACGACGAGATCTCCGCCGACCGCATTGATGACGAAAGGCTTCGCAAGAAGCTCAAGGCCGCGTTCAAGAAGGTCGGGAACTGGATACGCCAGTTCATCAAGGACTCGACGACAGCGGCTGCCGAGTCAGACGTGCTTCTTGACGAGATGAATCAGTTCTTCGCCAGCACGGGTGGAGAGCGGCCGATTGCCGATCCCAATACCATGGACGAGAACCCGGAACGCCCCACTGTGACGAAGAAACTCACGAGACAGCCACCGGCGATAGGTCAGGGCGACAGTGGAGAATCCGGGTCCTCTGGAGGCCAGAAGCCTGGCTCCAAGGGATCGGGTGCCACCACCGGTGACCGGAAGGGTCCTGGTCGAGGCACGACTGGCGGTCGCGGCGGTCGCAGTATTGCGTACACCAACCTTCGAAATTCAGTTTCCGATGGAGGCACCACTCGGCTACTCTCATTCACGCCAGAGGCCTCGGCAGAAGTAGTTCTAGAGCTATCTGCAATTGGAGTAGTTTCAGATGAAGCGCTGACGATCATCGGATTGGATGACGCTCCCTCCTCCCACTCACCAAGGATCAGTGCGGTGGCAGGTACACGGATGTCCATCAAGATCAAGCTCTCGCGACCCTATCTCGGTCCGATCTCGGTCGTTCTCAGCCCCATCAAGGGAGAACAAGATGCGCATTAAGGACAGCGCACGTTTTCCCCACCCCGTGCTTTCCAATCAGACGCTGGACTACGGAGTCCTTTCGCTTACAGCTGAGCTGGAAATCGAAGAGCATCCCGATACGGGAAGCCTCTTCATTACCGGCAAGCTTGGTATCGAGGACTCTAATGTTCTTGAGCTGGTACAGTGCGGCGAAGCCAGCGCAGGAATTATGTTGACCTGTCGTGACACCTACTACGATGACCTCCACATTACGGGGCTGGACCAGTTCCGACTTGATCTCTCCGACGGGAAGCTGCGTGGGCGAACCAACATCCGCGGCGTCGTCGTCGCTGTAGCAGACAAACTTGCGCTCACGTCACCGTCCATCAATGATGAGTTCCCGGTGGACTCCCGCTGCGCCAATGCTGGCGACGTTATCGCCGTCACGGAGGAGTTCCCTTATGAGGTTGGTTTGGAGAAGCTTGCTCCCCTGGAGTCCATCTTCCACCTCAAGCTCATGGCCGACGTTCCAGAAGGCGAGTTCCGCATCAACCTTGACAGCGAGTCCATCGATATTCTAGCGAGCTCCGAGCTCCACGGCGTGTTGTCCATCGTTCGTGACAACCGAGCAAGGGATGTACTGCTGTCTGCGCTATACCTGCCCACCCTCATGTACGTTCTTGACGCGATGAGGGAAGTTGGTCAGCACGAGGGGCGACGATGGCATACAGTCATGAGCGCTCGTTGCACTGCTGATGGAATCGACATCGTGACCTGCGACCTTGCTCAGGCGGCCCAGCACCTGCTGGATCGACCTCTGCAAGCCCTAGGCAAGGTCCTTGAAGGAGTGAACGCGTGAAGAAGCTGCTATACGTCGGCGAGCAGGTCGCCATCGACCTTCGCGGCTCAGTTGCTGACAACCTGGACCGCTACCGGAGCGGTGACTTTCTCGACATGGAGTCAGCGGGAAACTGGCGGATTCCTCTCTCCGTGAGTGCGGATCTGTCCGAGTTGTCCACGCTAAGCACCGACGGTTCCCCTGCCAGCGAGATCGAGAACTCACTGATCGTTGGTCACGCACTTGGCCATCTATCTCCAAGCGTCGCGCGTGAGAACCGACTGTGGGTCCGGATGAGTCATGTCGAAGGCTTGACCTACTCACGCGCGAGATGGATCTCTGACAGCTCGACGGATGAGAAGTCCACAGCCGATATCATCAAGCACTTCTTTGCTCCGACGCTTACAGCCTGCCKGGATGACCACGCAATTTCACGCCTTTGGTGGAACTACCACATTGCGCGCCACATCGACGCAGCGAACGTCGGATCCGTTCTTGGACGAATAC
>NZ_JBFULB010000452.1:0-2433 GCF_056400545.1 Stenotrophomonas sp. P5_A8
CCCCGAGATGTCCACGCCGACATTGGCAAAGCCAAAGGTCGACACGATCGCGAAGCCAACCCAGGGGCAATGCCGTGCTTCAAGTGCAGGAGTGGCCATGCCGGTGCTGGTCATACACCGTCAGCACGACGGTGGCATGCTGCATCTTCATGCCGGAGAGCAACGATGCGGATGACGGAAAATTCCCTTGCAGCCAGTGCTGTCACGCTGAAGGTAGGCGTGGTTTTCTGGATGCTGGTCGCCTGGCAGACGCCGGGCGGCGAGCCTTGGGACGCGCCCGCGTTCTGGACCGTCGTCTATCCCATCGCACTGGGCATCGCCGCAATTCTAGGCGCCTGTTTTCCCAGGCAGGCGTGGCTATGGGGACTGTTGCTCATGATGCTGCAGGTGCCGGTGGTGGCCGTGATGTCGGGCGTTGGCCCGTTGTTGCTGGCCGGACTGGTGTATGCACTGGTACTGGCGGTGCCTGCGACGGCCATCGCGACGGCAGCCGGTGCGCTGCGCCGCCGCCTGCATGGGAGGGTCTGAGAAGCTCAGCGCTTCGCCGGCTGCCACCCTGCCCGCAGTGCATCCGAAGGGCTGCAGAACATGCGCTCGCCGCGGCTCAAGTCGATGCGCGTGTGCGCGTAGTCCCGCTGGCCGGGCACGTGGTAGATCTTCTTGCCCTGCCGGGAGATGTTGCCCTTGATGCGGCATCCGCCCGGCGCCGGCTGCGCGGCCACCGGGGCTTGTCGTGCCGTCTGCTCATGCTTGCTGCGACGGTAGTCAGCTGGCATCTGAAACGGCCCCTGCCAGAGGTTCCGCTGGTGCCGGCGCGCGTCGGCTTCGTCTGCGATGAATGCCGTGGCGTACTGGCGATACGCGACCGCCCAACCGGAGCGCACCATCCACCGGTTGACTGACGTCCCTTGAACAAAGCACTCCGCTACCACCCTGCCATAGCGGTCCGTGTCCTTGGGCTGGCAACGAACGGTTTTCTCCAGCAGATAGCCGTCCAGCGCGGCGGCTGACCGACGCCCACAGGGCCAAGCGCGCTCATCTTTGGCGGTGCATTGCTGCGCGCTTTCCGGGGCATCGATGCCCCAGAGGCGGATGCGCTGCTTCGCCACGGTGAGGGTGTCTCCGTCCGTGACCGTCGCGCGGCCGACCAGCTCTGCTGCCACGCCAGGAACGGAAGGAAGAACCAAAAGCAACACCACCAGACCTTTCACCACCATCAACAACAACGTCCTTCAAGTGCACGCCCGGGAGCGAGCGCCAGTTAAAACAGGGCCGAGCACTTTAGCGGAAGCTGAGACAGGACGCCGACCGCATCGACGGTCCTTGAATCCCGATGTGCATTCCTGGTGTGGCCGCCTAAATATGCAACGCCGGACCTGCCGACAACGCCGCCGAGCTCACCCTGACCCGGAACGCGATGAGCAGGCTGGCGAGGAGCATCACCGCCGCAGCCACGGTGAGGACTGCAACGATGCCCCCCAGCCCGAACACCAGGCCGCCCAATGCAGCTCCCGCTGCGATGGAAGACTGCACCGCTGCGACCACCATCCCGCCGGCACTCTCGGCCTGATCGGGCACCGCACGCGCGACCCAGTTCGACCAGGCAACGGGCACGCCACCGAAGGCCAGGCCCCAGAGCGCAACCAGGATCGATAGCCCGCCAACGCCCACCGGCAACAGGAGCATGCCCAGAGCGGCTACGCCCACCAAGGCGGGCATGATCACCAACGTGACTTTCAAACTGCGCTCCATAAGCCAACCGGCCAGTAATGTGCCGACAAAATTCGCCACACCGAACCCGAGCAGGATCAGCGCCAGGCCATCAGCGCTCACCTGCCCCAGGCTCTCCAACGTGGGGCGGATGTAGGTGAAGAGCGAGTACTGACCGGTGTGTGCCAGAACGCAGCCCAGCATGCCGATTGCAATGCCTGGCCTGCGCAGGAGCCCCACCACCGACTCGGGGACTGCCGCCTTGCGCGGGGCCATGCGGGGCAGCGTGAACCACTGGAACGCAAACGTGAGTCCACCTACCGCCGTCGCCGCCCAGAAGGCGCTGCGCCAGCCCAGCAGCCCGCCCAGGTAGCTCCCCAAAGGAACGGAAACCACCGTGCCGACCGCAATCCCGCTGAAGATGATGGACAGCGCGCGAGGCACGCGCTGCGGCGGCACCAACCGCATGGCCACGGCCGCTGCCATGCTCCAGAAACCGCCCAGCGCGACGCCCAGAAGGACGCGCATCACCAGCAGGACGCCCATGCTGGACGACAATGCCACCAAGGCGTTGGAGAGGATCATCAGAGCCGTGAAACTCAACAGCACCAGCCGCCTGTCTATCGAGCGGGTCAGCCGCGGCACAAGGAGCCCAGCGAACAGGGCCACGACCGCAGTAACCGTCACGGCTTGACCGGCCAGCGCCTCCGACACCCCCAGGTC
>NZ_JBFULB010000453.1:0-2426 GCF_056400545.1 Stenotrophomonas sp. P5_A8
GGCTAATCCATCCTCAATGACTAAGGGTCCTTGATCTACCTTGGAGGTTGATTCTGTTTCGACTGGTTAGATACGGACGCCCAGGGCATCGAGAGTTGGCGTGGTCATGGTCGCCGTGACCGTGATGCCGTAGGTCAGCTGGAACATGCGAAGCGCGGACTGGGTCTGGGGCGATAGGGTTCCATCAATAGCCCCTGGGTCGTAGCCCTTTGAATACAGCGCGGCTTGGACTCTCATGATGAGCAGCTTCAGCTGATCTGCATCTCGTCGTTCGCCGTCGGGCGCGGCCAGGGTGCTCGGTTGAAGCGTCTGGGCCTTGTGCATGCCGCCGCTGGTCGCGGACGGTATCGACTGCGAGCTTTGGTGCGTAACCGGGGAGCCACTCGAGGGCGCGCCCGACCGAGTCCGAGACGCTGGAGCTGTGTAAGTCGAGGGCGGCGGAGTGTAGGTGGATGGTGGTGGGGTATAGGTCGCCGGCGGCGTGTAAGACCTATACGAGCTTCCAGAGCCTGAGGAGTGCGACCGATGGGAGCTATGGGATCGATGCGAACTGTGGCTGCGATGACCGGCATACAGGTTGTGCCGGCCCGCGTTGAGCGAGGTGCTGAGCACGGTCGCATACTTGCTGTCCATATGCGCCAAGGTCGACAGGTCTGACGGGCCTTTGGGCGGCTCCGTTGCAAGGGCGCCGAGGGTGGCTCCCACAATCATGAGTGCGTTCGACATCGGTCAGGCGTCCAGAATGGGGGCTACAGCGCGGCTCGTCCAAGCCGGCGTCACCCAAGAGAAGAACCCGCCGCAACGCTCTTTGACGCTGCAAGTGCTGCAGGCGGACAGGTAGTCGTTCTTCCAGGTCGAAATGCTCTTGGCGGCGTGGCCCCAGAGGCTTCGCTCTATGGTGCAGAGCGGTAGGTTGTAGAGCGACACCGGGATGCCGGCCATATCCAGGATGTCGACGGCGTCCCTAAGTATTTCGGAATAGTCTGCAGGGTCGGCCCATAGATCGCGCTGGTGCGCCTTCGCGAACCCCACGGGCTCAATGCCCATGAGGGCCACGTGCTCCACGAAAGGCAGGTTCCGCCAAATGAAGCGAGCCAGCTGGGCCAGACGCTCAAACGTAGGCCGAACCAGCACCACGCGTATCTCCACGCGTTGCCGGGCGGCCTGGAGGGCGTAGAGGCCCCTCAACGTCTCTGCAAACGCCCCCTCACTTTGGACTACGTAATCGTGCAGTCCGTAGTGGTCACCGTACAGCGGGACCCCCCAGCTGAGGTTTGGATGCAGCCCATCGAACTTGGCGTGGAGCAAAGGGTCGCGAAGGCGCCCGTTTGAGAGAATGTGGACGTGGGTATCCGGAAGGGTCTCGGAACACCTCTTAACGACTTCGACCAAGCCATCTCCAAGGAGGGTGGGCTCGCCCCCGCTGATGGCCAACGACGGTTCGTCAGGGTCCACCAGCTCAACAAGGTCCAGCAACTGTCTAACTCGCCAGCCGTCCTCCACCTCACGGGGCGGCTGGGAGCACATCAGGCAGTAGCTGTTGCACCGCTCGGTGGCAAAGAGGACGTTGCCGTTGTCGCCGCGGCGGTATCGGACAGCAACCCGTTGCCGAATCGGATCCAGCTCTATGACGTCACCACTTTTGGTAATGCGCAAGTCGCCCTCGAGACTCACCCAGGGAACCGTGGCCGGCCACCCGTGGCCATCCGGTGGAAGCAGGGCGCCCCAAGGGAGGCCGAGCAGTTCCGTGGAGACGGCCAAGTCAGCTGTCGCCCGCAGATCGAGCGCCAGCCTTGAGGGCGGCAGACTTGAAGTTGAAAAATCCCTCAAGTCCACAACCTTCAGAAGTGGGGAGCCGGGTGACATTGGAACCCGCGCTTTCGTATCAAGCGGCTGCATCCTGCGCCTCCTCCATTTCGCCCTTGGGTGTCGCCCATGCCTCCATCAGTCGTTTCGTGTCCCGATCCGCCTTCTCGTAGCGCTCCAGAAGGAAGTCGAGCAGACCCATGTTCCTTTTACAGAAATCACTKGTGGGTCGATGACCCATCGGATCGCCCTGACGGGCGTAATGCTCGATCGGATCGGCGCCGCATAGGGGAACGTAGGCGCAGTCGGAGCACGTTGGCAGTGCCTCGGCGACGCCGGAATCGAGCAGGGTCGTCATTGCCGGCGAGGACAGCCAGGTGCTGACGGGTTGGGATACGTTGCCGATACAGAACGTGCGATCGCCCATGGCCGCAAGCATCCGAGCTTCGTCCGACGGGTAAACGCAGCCGTCGTAGTCGTAGATGATGGCACCCAGGCCGGCGCCCGACGGGGACCTCAGGTCCACGTAGCCATGGCCGAACGGCGAGAGCAATTGTGAGAGCAGCAGAGAGGCGTAAGTCTCATCGATGGGATAGCCCCCTCGGTTGACCGCCATGAGG
>NZ_JBFULB010000454.1:0-2403 GCF_056400545.1 Stenotrophomonas sp. P5_A8
ACCCTCGACAGTTGGCTGGTGGCCATGGGCAAGACTTGAAGGCACAAAGCGAAGGGCACAGAGCAAAGAAGCGCGGGGCACAGAAGCGAAGCGGCGCAGTTCAAGAATCACGGTCCGATGCGGGCCTGCGCGGCGATTTTCCCTCGGCTGTTTCGGTGCGCAACGGCACACTCCCGCCCGTACCCGCCCAAGCCAGTAGAAGCGCACACCCTCTGCTATTGATCTGGCTTCTGCTCTTCAACGCATAAAGCAGCAGCAGGGAGACAAAAAAACGGGCGCCGAAGCGCCCGTTTTTCTGCATTTCATCGCAACGCGATAAAACCCATCACCACACTTTGACCCGCTTGTCCGRCGCCAGGTACAGCTTCTGGCCTTCCTTCACCTCGAAGGCCGGGTACCACGCGTCCAGGTTGCGCACCGTCAGCGCGCGGAACTGGCCCGGTGCATGCACGTTGGTCAGCAGCGAATTGCGCAACGCCTGCTCGCGCGCCTTGCTGCGCCAGGCCTGCGCGAAGCCCAGGAAGAAGCGCTGATCGGGCGTGAAGCCTTCCAGCGTCTGCCCCGGCTTGCCCTGCAGCGACAACTGGTACGCATCGTAGGCCGTGGCCAGACCGGCTACGTCGGCGATGTTCTCGCCCAGCGTCAGACGCCCGTTCACCGACACGCCCKGGAACGGCTGGTAGCTGCTGAACTGCGCCGCCAGCGCATCGCCGGCCGCGTTGAACTTCTTCAGATCGTCCGGCGTCCACCAGTTGTGCAGCTTGCCGGTCTCATCGAACAGCGCACCGGCATTGTCGAACCCGTGGCTGATCTCGTGGCCGATCACCGCACCGATCGCACCGTAGTTGACCGCATCATCGGCCGCACCGTCGAAGAACGGCGGCTGCAGGATCGCGGCCGGGAACACCAGCCGGTTCTCCAGCGGCACGTTCATCGCGTTGATCGTCTGCGGCAGCATCGCCCACTCGCTGTGGTCCACCGGCTTGCCGAGCTTGGCGATGTTGCGCTGGTATTCGAACTGCTCGGCGCGCGCCGCATTGCCCAGCGCGTCGTCGCGCTTGATTTCAAGGCCGGTGTAGTCGCGCCACGTGTCCGGGTAGCCCATGCCGACGGTCAGCCCGGCCACCTTGGCCTTGGCGTGCGCCTTGGTCTGCGGCGACATCCAGTCCAGCGCATCGATGCGCTTGGCGAACGCGGCGATGATGTTCTTGGCCATTTCATCGGCACGTGCCTTGGTGGCCGGGTCGAAGTGACGCTCCACGTACAGTTTGCCGATCGCCTCGCCGACGGCGTGGTTGCTGTCGTCCACCGCACGCTTCCAGCGCTCGCTCTGCTGCGGCGTGCCGTTGAGGGTGGTGCCGTGGAAGGCGAAGCGCGCGTCGGCGAAGGCCTTGGGCAGGTACGGCGCGGCGCGGTCCAGCGCGTGGAACGCCAGGTAGTCCTTCCACACGTCCAGCGGCTCGGTGGCCACCAGGCGCGAAATGCCGGCCACGGCCTTGGGCTGCCACACGATGAAGTCCTGCTGCGCATCCAGCTTGGCCCCGGCCAGGAAGGCCGGCCAGTCCATGCCCGGCGCCTTCGCGCTCAGGTCGGCCTGCTTCCAGGCGTTGGCGCCCTTGGCCACGTCGTTGGTGTCTTCCTGGGTGGCATGGGCCTGGGCGATTTTGGTCTCCAGCGCCAGGATGCGCTGCGCCTTGGCCGCCGGATCGGCGACGCCGGCCAGCTGCAGCATCTGCGCGATATAGGCCTGGTACTGCTTGCGCAGCTCGGCCATGCGGCCACCCTGCAGGTAGAAATCGCGGTCCGGCAGGCCCAGGCCGCCCTGCACCAGGTAGGGCGCGTTGCGGTCCGGCTGCAGCAGGTCCACCGACACCCACACCCCGAACAGGCGGTCGGTGTAGAAGTTGGTCGCATTCAGCAGGTCCACGTCGGCGCGCAGGGTGCCGCCCAAGGTGGTGGCCAGCGCGGCCTTGTCGGCGATGCCGCCGATCGCGTCCAACTCCGGCTTCACCGCCGCCACGCCGCGCGATTCGATGCCGGCCTCATCCATGAACGCGGCGTAGTAGTCGCCGATCAGCTTGGTCTCGCCGCTGGCCTTGGTATCGGCAGCGGCCCCTTCGAGGATGGCGCGGGTATCGGCCAGGGTTTTCTCGGAGATGACATTGAAGCTGCCGTAGCTGGAGCGGTCGGCGGGAATCTCGGTGTTCTTCACCCAGGTGCCGTTGGCGAAGCCGAAGAAGTCATCGCCGGCGGCGACGCTGCGGTCCATGCCGGCGGCATCGAAGCCGAAGCTGCCCAGCTGCGGCTTTGGCGCGGCCGGTGCGGCGGTGGCGGCGGTGTCCGGCGTGGTGGCGGCAGGGGCGGCCGCGTCGCGGTCGCAGGCGCTCAGGCCCAGCGACAGGC
>NZ_JBFULB010000455.1:0-2403 GCF_056400545.1 Stenotrophomonas sp. P5_A8
CGTCAGAGGCGGGCACCACCGATGCTGTGAAGACACCTAGCAACTGCGGCTCCCAAAGCGTTGCGGGACGTGCCCTGGCGCCTCCAGGGACGGGAAGCGGATGGGTCCCCTCGGGGTAAATCAAGCTACCGCCGTTCCGCAGCGCCTGGACCACCGCACCGGCGTCGAAGTGGTCCGAGTGGACGTGCGTCAGCAAGACCGTCGTGTCGCCCACCCCGCCCTCAACGGGAACCAGGACGTCCGGCAGTGCCCTGCCCCACTCCGCAGCATTGGTCAGGGGGTCGATCAGCAAGGTTGAGCCTGGCAGCTGCAGGCGAATGCCCGCCCAGGCAAGGCGCTGAATCCGCAGGTCGTCCGACGCTGGCCGTGCGACGGCGTGGGAGACCGGCAACAGCGCGGCCGTGGCGCCAGCGGCGAGGCCGGAAAGAAAGACGCGACGGCCCATGCGTGCGCCATCTGTCACGTCGCCGCTCATGCGACATCCGCCGAACGGGCCAGGTAGGTGTCCAGCTCAAAGATGCCCTGGGATTCGATGGCCTCCAGGTTGTGCAGATGCCACGCCGTTTCGAACGCGCTTGCCTCGACGCCGGGCGCCAGGCAATCCCCGATCCGAAGGGTGGCCAACCGGGACGCCAGCGATGCACCCTCGCCTTGCGCGCGTATCGCCACCACGTTCTGGCGGATCCGGTCCAGGTAGTGCAGTGCGTTGTCGAGCACGGCGGCGTCAAAGCGGCCCATGTGCCCACCGATGACAGTGCCGCGCCCGAACTGCTTCACCCGACCAATGGCCGTTCGAATCTGGACCGGATCGGCCTTTGAGAGGTAGACGATGTTGCCCACGATGTTGTCGCCCACGCAGACCAAGTCGGCGGTGGGAACATCCACGCTGATGTGATCCATCGTCTTGCCGGGATTGTGCAGCAGGCGTAGCTCATGGCGGCCCCAGCGGATGCGCATCGCGCTGTCGAACACCACCTGCGGCTCGCAGTAAAACGCGTCGACACGGCGGTTCTGTGACAGGAAGGTGTGGCGGTAGTTGCGGTGCGCGATGACCATGGCATCGGGGAAGGTCGAGAGCCCCGCGATGTGGTCGCTCATGAAATGGGTGGCGACGATGACGCGCACCGTTTTCCCCAGCTCGTCGCAGATCAGCACGCGCAACGCAGCCGCGTCGGCCGCACTTCCGAGTGCATCCACCAGCAGCGCGTCATTGCCATCGAGGAACACGGTTGCAACGGATTGGTGGTCCTCGCCGACGCACAAGAACACGTCCGGACCCAGCGGTTTCAGATGCATGTCGGCTACCCTTTGAATGGAGGCCGCCATGATTGACGGACGGACAGACGCCGACAAACGAGAAGATTTGACCTTCAGATTAGTAAAACTAACCTGATAAGATCGGCCATCCGTGCTGGCAGGAACCCCCTGATGAAGCCGCGCCACGCCCCTCCCCTCACTGCGTTGAGAGCGTTTCAGGCCGCTGCACGTTCCTTGAGCTTCCAGAAGGCGGCCACCCAGCTCTTTGTCACACCGGCCGCGGTGAGCCACCAGGTCAAACGCCTCGAGGCCCACCTGGGCACCGAGCTCTTCGAGCGTGGCCATCGTACGGTGACGCTCACCCCGCAGGGCGCCGCCCTTGCGGCGTCGCTCACTGAGATTTTCGGGATGCTCGATCTCGCACTGGACCGAGCCGCACCGGCTGAACCCGGCCACCTGCGCGTCAGCACCATGGAGTCTTTCGCCGCGAAGTGGCTGGCGCCCCGGCTTCATCGGTTCCACGACGCCCACCCGGATATCCACGTTCGGCTTTTGACGACCGATCAGCTGGTCGACGTTGGCCAGGACCAAGTTGATGTCGCGATCCGATACGGCCTGGGGACATACCCGGGCGTGCAGGTCGAGAAGTTGATGGACGCCCCGGTGTTTCCGGTGTGCGCCCCGGGCACGTCACGGAAGGATGGCAAGCCGATTGCATCGCCCGCCGATCTCGCCGATGTCGCGTTCATCCATGATCAAAGCGCTGAAGGACGTCCGGGCGTTCCCGATTGGGCGGCGTGGCTGCAGGCGGCTGCCTTGCAGGGCGTATCCGCTAACGCCGGCCCCTTGTTTCCCAGTATCTATCTAGCCCAGGAGGCAGCGGTCAACGGGCACGGCGTTGCGTTGGGATTGGCTCCCCTGGTAGAAGAAGATCTGCGGCGAGGACGGCTTGTTAGGCCCTTCGACGGCAGCCTGCCTAATGCGTATGCGTTCTGGGCGGTCCGCCCGCTCGCCGCACGTCGTAAAAGCGCAACAGACGCCTTCTGTCACTGGCTGCAGACGGAAGCCACCGGAACTCTTTCCTCACCCGCCTTGCAGCGGACCGGTGTCCCTTGACCCCTCGACGAATCAAGGGCCGGTCCGAAG
>NZ_JBFULB010000456.1:0-2400 GCF_056400545.1 Stenotrophomonas sp. P5_A8
GACCACCGCCAGCAGCGGGGTCACCCAGAGCGGCAGCATCTGGTTGCCGTCGATATGGATCCCCACGTAATCCGGGGAGATCAACGCTGCCACCGGCGCCCAGATGAAGGCCAGCGACACCGACAACAGCGTGGTGGCAAGGGTGAAGTAGACGATGCCCAGCGGCAGCATCAGCATGAAGTACAACAGCGTCAGCCAGGTGCGGCCGTCGGTGAACATGTCGCCGATCCGCTGCAGCCAGGTGCGGCTGCGGTCGGAATAGGTCGGCCGGCGCGGCATGCGCTCGCCGAGCAGGGCTTCCACCAGACGCCCTTCCAGCAGCGACAGGCCGCGCACCGAACCGAAGAACAGCACCGCGATCGGGATACCGATGATCAGCACCATCAGCCCCAGCGACAACGACAGGCCGGTCACCACCCAAGTGAAGAAGAACGTGCCGGTGGCCAGCGACAGCAGCATGTAGAACAGCGCGCCGTAGGTGCGTGCCTCCAGGGCGACACCGAAGAAGCGCGCCAGCACGCCGCGCGGCTTGACCGGCGCCGGTGCCGTCGGCGCTACGCCGCTACCAACGCTGGCCCCCCCCGCACCGCCCACCGTCGCCCGGCGCAACGGCGCCGCACCGGCGCTGGGCGTGCGCAGCGCACGGGTAACGGTGATTTCGGTTTCGCGGTAGATCTCGGCGACCTCTTCCGGCGCGCCGTAGCTGCCGGCGACATCGGCGATCACCTCGGCCTCGCTGCGGCCGGGCTGCGCGGCCAGCTCCGAGCGCAGGTATTCCTCGGCGTCGTAGAGGGCGTCCTGCACCATCGCCGGGTCGGCATCGTGCAGGGCCGCGCGCAACTGCGCCAGGTACTGCGGAATGGTGGCGGGCAGCTGGCTGCCCGTCGTGGTCTGGTCGTTCATTGCAGTACCCCCTCCAACACGGAATCGACGGAATCTCGGGTGGCGCGCCAGGCCTGGGTCCATAGCTCCAGTACCTGGCGACCGCGTTCGTTGATGCGGTAGTAGCGTCGCGGCGGTCCGGCCATCGACGGTTCGACATGGCTTTCCAGCAACCCGGCCCCTTCCAGGTTGCGCAGCACCGGGTACAGCGCGCTCTGCTTGCCGCTCAGCACGCCCTCCCCGACCCGCTCCAGCTCCTTGGCTATCAGGTAGCCGTACAGCGGCTCGCCGGCCTTGGCCAGCACCGCCAGCAGGGCCAGCGAGACGGTGCCGGCGCTGAGCTCTTTCTGGAACTTCTTGAGGTGGGCCTCGTGGTCGCTCATGGGCTTCTCCAGCTAGCGTGGAGTCAACACTAGTGTGAAGTCAGCTATAGCGAATGTGTCGTTAGTCACCGTGCCGGTTGGCAGCCCCGACCGCTGGCGGATCCGTCGGGGCTTCGCGCACAATCCGGGGACACTTCCTGAACGGGTTTGCCATGTCGCCACGTCGTCCTGCCCTGCTCGCCCTCGCCCTGGCCTGCGCGCTGCCCTTGGCCGCCAGCGCAGCCACGCCTTACCGCAGCCCGCAGCAGATCCTGGACGCCTCGCCGGCCAGCGACTGGCGCACGCCGGATCCGACCAACCTGCTGTACATGAATCTGGACAAGGGCCAGGTCATCATCGAACTGGCCCCGGCGTTCGCGCCGCAGCATGTGGCCAATATCCAGACGCTGGCGCACGAGCACTTCTGGGACGGCGAAACCGTGTACCGCGTGCAGGACAATTTCGTGGTGCAGTTCGGCGATATCGATGCCGACGATGCGGCCAAGGCCAAGCCATTGGGCACGGCCAAGCGCAAACTACCGGCCGAGTTCCAGCGCGACAGCGCCGGGCTGGAGGTCAGCGTGCTGCCCGATCGCGATGGCTGGGCCGACCAGACCGGGTTTGTGGACGGTTTCGCGGTGGGCCAGGACCGCAAGGATGGCAAGACCTGGCTGGCGCACTGTTACGGCACGCTGGGCGCGGGCCGCAGCAACGAGGAAGACAGCAGCATTGGCGCGGAGCTGTATGTGGTGACGGGGCAGTCGCCACGGCAGCTGGATCGCAACATCACGGTGGTCGGTCGGGTGCTGCAGGGAATGGAACTGTTGAGCGCGTTGCCGCGCGGGCCGGCGCCGATGGGCTTCTATGCCGATGCGGCGCAGCGCACGCCGATCGCCTCGATCCAGCGGGCAACCGATGTGCCGGCGGCGCAGCGGCCGAAGCTGCAGGTGCTGCGGACCGAGTCGAAGACGTTCGCCGATGTGGTGGAGGCGCGGCGCAACCGGGTGGATGATTTCTACAAGCGGCCGGCAGGGCATATCGATCTTTGCAATATTGCGGTGCCGGTGCGGTAAAGCGAGGTTTGGCCGCGCGCTGTGGCGTAGAGCCACCCCATGGGGGGCTGCACGCGGACCAACCGGGCTTAGCGCTTCTGCGA
>NZ_JBFULB010000457.1:0-2387 GCF_056400545.1 Stenotrophomonas sp. P5_A8
CACAAGCACAAAGGAAGCCGCCAGCCGCTCAATGGCCTCGCGCTCCAGCCTGACGTGATCGAAGGAAAACTCGCAGCGCAGCGTTTCGCCAGCTTCTAGTACCTGAAGGGACAATGCGATGCCCTCCAACCCAAGTGGCTGCTCGAGATGGTACGCCGCCAGCGAAAGATCACCCCACTGCAGACCGGTTCTCTCGCCGTCGTCAAAACTCCACAATCGACTCAGCCCCTCGTCGTAGCGGGCCTTCTGGAAAGCGAACATGACTTGAAAAACCGGGTGGGTGGCCGCGCGCGACAGGCGCAGTGCTTCGATCAATGCCTGGAAGGGGTATTCCTGACGCGCCAGGCCAGCGAGCGCATCGTTGCGCGACTTGCGCATCACCTCGGCCAACGTATCTTCGGCGCCAACCCGCGTCCGCAGCGGCACCATGTTGACGAAATCCCCGACGACCGCGTCCMATCGTCCATCGCCGCGCGCGGGCATGGGACACCCCACAATGAGGTCCTCCTGCGCGGTGTAGCGCTGAAGGACGATCTGGAACGCGCTCAGAATGACGGTAAACAGGTTTGCCGCCTGCCGAGATGCCAACGCACGCAGTGCACCCAGTTGCCCGGCAGAAACATCAATGCGAATGGAACCCTGCTGTGCCTGCTCCGGATGTGTGTGTTCGGCAAAACCAAGGCGCAACTCCGGCAGATCCCCGGCAAGTCGCTCCAGCCAATAGTCGCGCTGCCTCGCCGCCTCCGGCGAGTTCATCCAGCCACGCTGCCACTGGACATAATCGCGATAGGTTGCACCATCGCCACCATCATCGGCCATGCAACGGCCACGCAACAGCTGGCCGAGTTCAGCGAGCAGGCGCCAGTATGACCATCCATCACTGATGAGATGATCCATGCTCAGCACGAATACCGCCTCATCATCACGGTAATCGAACAGGTGGCCGCGCACGAGCGGCTGCTCCGGCCCGAATGGCGTCAACGTTTCGGCCAGGACTGCTGCTCTCAGGCGGCCGTCATCCCACTGCTTGGCACTGGTGCGCCGCAATGGCACCTGCGCCACATGATCGGTGCACTGCATTGGCTCGCCATCCCTTTCGACGATGCGTGCACGCAGCATGGGATTACGCTCCGCCAACGCCTGCAGAGCACCAGCCATGCGGGTCTCGCAAACAACTCCCCGCAGACGGACGGCAAATATGTTGTTGTGCTGCGCCCGACGCTCGGGTGCCCACTGGTACATGAACCAGCGGCTCCTCTGTGCGGGTGAGAGAGGAAACCATGCCGAATCGACCTTCACATTCATTCGCAGCGACTCCGGGATTCGATTCACGTGGACGAGGAATCGTCCTGCGCGCCACCCTGCGTGCGCAGAAATAGAGCCAGCTCGGCGATGCTCGGATGATCGAACAACCATTCAAAATCGATCTCAACACCAATTGCATCCTGTGCTTTGCGCAGGAATCGCAAACCACTCAGTGAGTCCAGGCCCACCTCGGCAAAGCAGGTTTGCGCATCGAGCTCCGTGCCATCACCAAGCGTGTCGCGCAATGCAACGAGCAACGCCTCTTCATAGCTGTCCATGCAACTCATATCTCCGAAGCGGAACAATCTTGGGGACCCGGCAGCAGAAGCACCTGCCGGGCAGCGCGTGTGATCATCACGCGGGAAGCGGCGGCGCAACGGAAGGAAGCAACCCCGCCAGGTAGTCTGTACGGCATTGCGAACGGCGCACTTTTCCGCTGGAAGTCCTGGGAAGCGCGCCCGGCCGTATCAGCACCACATCGGCGACGCTAAGGCCATGCCCGGTACGCACGGAGGTGCGGACAGAAGCCGCCAGGCTCGGCCATTCACTCTCCCGCCGTACCCATTCACGCTCCACCTCGGCCACTACGACAAGGCGAACGGGGTTCGCACCGGATTCGACGGAGAACGCGGCCGTACCACCGGTCCTGAAAGCGCTACACGCCAGTTCGACGGTCGCTTCGATGTCCTGGGGCGCATGGTTGCGGCCGTTGACGATGATCAGATCCTTGAGGCGCCCAAAAACATACAGTTGTCCATTCTGTATCCAGCCCAGATCGCCTGTTCTGAGCCAAGCTTGGCCATCCTCACMCGGCAGCGTCGCCTGGAACACCTGCTGGCTCTCCTGGCTGCGGCGCCAGTAGCCCTGTGCGACTCCACCACCGGCTGCCCATATTTCGCCCAATGTGCCATCCGGCAATGTCAGGCGGCTTTCCGGGTCCACGATCTTCAAAAGCGTGCCGGGCGCCGGCTGGCCACAGCAGACCACCTCGATTCCATCCCGTAGCAGCATCCTTGGTTTCGCACCGACACGGCCACCGGTGATGAAAAGCGTTGCTTCCGCCATGCCGTAACAGGGATAAA
>NZ_JBFULB010000458.1:0-2380 GCF_056400545.1 Stenotrophomonas sp. P5_A8
CCAACTGCGCCGTGCCCTGCGCACTGCGCTGCTCCGGGTCGGTGATCAACCCGGCGTAGAGCTGCTGTTGTTGTTTCAGACGCTGTGCGACCACGCCATCGGCCGGGTCGAGCTGGCTGACCAGTGCACTGGAATACAGCTGCTCGCGGTGCAGCTGGTAGGTGCCCAGCACCGCCGAGCCGGCCAAGCCGCCCAGGGTCTGGGTGATCGACAGGGTGACCAGGAAGGTAATCATGTGGTCCACGCCCTGCTTCAATGCCTGGGTGATGCCGAGCATGATCAACGGCCCCATGAACATGCCGGCGCCCACCGAGGCCAGGAACTGGCTGGCGTAGAAATCGTGCGGGCGGTCCAGGCTGGTGCGGCTCTGGTCGAGCAGGGCCGCGCTGCCGAGCAGCAGAATGGCCATCAGCAGCTGGGCGATGATGCGCTTGGGGCCGAAGGTGAGCGAGGCGGCCGCGATGCCGGTGACCACACCGGCCAGGATCACCCCGAACAACGGGCGCATCTGGTCCGGCCCCATGCCCAGCTGGCGCATCAACCCGACCACGCCGTACGACTGTTCGGTGGTGAGAAAGCGGATCAGGAACGCGCCGACGATGAAGTGCAGCACCGGCAGGCTGGCCAGCCAGCGCGTCTGCAGCAGCGGGTTGCGCCGGTAATGCTCGAGGATGAAGCCGGCGGTGGCCAGCGCGACGGAGGCCACCAGCGCCCACCCCAGCCACGGYGTATCCAGCCACCAGCGCACATAGCCCTGGGCCAGCACCACCACCAGCAGGCCCACTGCCGGGGCGAGCAGGGCGAAGGTGAGGAAGTCCAAAGGCTCGAATGCCTTGATCTGCACGCCCGGCGGCAGCTTCAACACCACCACCGCGGCGAACGCGCACAGGGCCAGACCGGCCTCGAACAGATACAGGTTGTGCCACTGGCCGGTGTCCACCAGCCCCGGCGACACCAGCCAGGCGATCGGCACCGCCAGCTGCGAGATGCCCACGCCGATCACCAGCAGGTTGCCGGTATATTTGCGCGGCAGCGACTGCAGCATGTACAGCGTGCCCAAGGTGCTGCAGGCAGCGCCGGCGAACCCGCTGGCCGCGCGGGTCAGCACGGTGGTTTCATAGCTGCCCACGAACAGGTGCAGCACCGCCAGCGCCGCATACAGGCCCAGGCCGATCTCGGCGAACAGGCGGATGCCGTACTGCTGGCGGAACTTGAAGGCGAGCAGGTTGGCGGTGACATTGACCATCGCATAGGCGGCCACCAGCCAGCTGCCCTGCGCCGGGGTCAGGCCAAGCTGGCCCTGCATGAAAGGCAGGTTGGCGGTGACCAGCGCATTGCCCAGGCCACCGGTGATGCCCACCAGCAGCGCCACGGCGGCATAGGCCACGCGCCGGTGCCAGGGATGCCACGGCATCGACGCCGAGCCGGGCAGCGTCGGCTTCTCGTGGTCTTCCCAGTCCGGGATGGGTTTGAGGTACTGCGCCATCAGCCCTCCGCGTCGACGGGTCCCTGCAGTCCGGTACGCAGCAACTGCAGGGCGCGCGCCACCAGCTTGGCCCGCTCTTCGCGGGACTTGCCACGCAGCGCGGCTCCCAGCATGCCTGAGATCAGTGAAATGTCCGTCACCTGCAGGTCCGCACGGCACAGACCCGCGGCGATCGCGCGCTGGATCGGTGCTTCCAGCAGGCCCCAGATGGTGTGCCGGGCGGCCTTGATGGCCGGGTCATCGGGGTCCACCGCGCGCCAGTAGTCCGACAACGCCGGCGACTGCACGATGCGGGCGGCCATGCCTTCGAGCACTTCGAACAACGCATCATCGCGCTCGCCCAGGCTCTGTACCTGGCGGTTGATGCGAGCCACCGTGCGCTGCAGCAGCGCCTCCACCAGCGCGGTGCGGTCGGGGAAATTGCGGTAGAGGGTGGCGCGGCCGACCTGCGCGCGTTCGACCACCAGGTCGAGCGGGGCGGTGACGCCATGCTGCCCGAACACCGCATCGGCGGCATCCAGGATGAGGGCACGGCGGGCAGCCGCATCGGCGCGTTGGGAAGTCATGGGGCATGATCGGACAATCATGTCCGCAAGGAAAGTGTCCGCCGCGCCACCGCAGCATGCCGGTGGGCGCCTGCTCGGCAAGATCAAGGCGGGGTGAAGCCCGGCGCTGACGGTGGAGCAGTGGGTAGAGTCGAGCCGTGCTCGACTGCCGACCCTGCCAAACTGCGCGACGACAGCATCATCTCGACGAAACCGGCGTTGCTTCAAGCCTTGCCGCGCTGCGCGCCGGCAGCGGGCAAACCGTTGCCTCTACCGGCGGAAAAAAGCGTTCTTTGTTCCTATGCGGGGCGAGCAGAAGCGTGCTTTGACCCTTTCCAGGCGCGGCGGT
>NZ_JBFULB010000459.1:0-2369 GCF_056400545.1 Stenotrophomonas sp. P5_A8
GGTGGCTCCCTTCCGATCAGGCGTCGCGCAGCCACCCGCGGGGTGGCTCTACCTGGCACCCTCGCCCTTGGCGCGTCAGGCGTTGGGCGTTCCGAAGTGGCCCAGCGGCGCGCCGGCCAGCAGGTGCAGGTGGATGTGGAACACGGTCTGCCCGGCATGCTCGCGGCAGTTCATGACGATCCGGTAGCCGTCCTGCGCGAATCCTTCCTGACGCGCGTAGTCGGCCGCGGCCAGGGCCAGCTTGCCGATCAGGTGCGCCTGCGACGGCTGCACGTCGTCCAGGGTCGGAATCGCCTCGTTCTTGGGAATGAACAGCACATGCACCGGCGCCTGCGGGGCGATGTCCTTGAAGCCGAGCACTTCGTCGTCTTCATAGACGATGCTGGCCGGGATTTCGCGGCAGATGATCTTGCCGAACAGGGTGTCTTGGCTCATGGGGCACCGTTTTGAACAGGGGGCTGGAGCTTAGCGCGGATGATCGCCGGGATCATTGCCGCGCCTTGCGCGGGCAGCCGACCATGGCTCGGCTCTACCGTGTGGATGCATCGCGTGGCCAGCCGGCCATGGGTCGGCTCTACCATGTGGATGCATCGCATGGCCAGCCGACCATGGCTCGGCTCTACCGTGTGGATGCATCGCGTGGGCAGCCGACCACGGGTCGGCTCTACCGTGTGGATGCATCACGTGGCCAGCCGGCCATGGGTCGGCTTTACGCGTGGATGCTCGACATTGTCGACCGGTCGCCTGGCGTCATTCCTGCACTTCGGTGCGCGTACCGAAGGCGTGCGAGAGCGTGCCACGGTCCACGTATTCCAGCTCGCCGCCCAGCGGCAGGCCCTGGGCCAATCGGCTCGGGCGCACCTTGTGCGTGCGCGCCAGCTGCGCCAGGTAATGCGCGGTGGCTTCGCCTTCGACCGTGGCGCTGGTGGCAATGATCAGCTCCTGCACCTCACCCTGCTGCAGGCGTGCTTCCAGCTGATCCAGACCCAGTTCGCGCGGGCCCACGCCGTCCAGCGGCGACAGACGCCCCTGCAGTACGAAGTACACGCCCCGGAATCCGGTGGCGTGTTCGATCGCCAGGCGATCGGCCGGGGACTCCACCGCGCACAGCTGCTGCCGCTCACGACTGCCGTTGGCGCACACCGCGCAGATCTCGGTCTCGCTGAAATCGCGGCACTGCGCGCAATGGCCGATGCGTTCGATCGCCTTGGCCAGCACCTCGGCCAGCTTCTGGCCGCCCACCCGTTCGCGCTCGAGCACGTGGTAGGCCATGCGTTGGGCAGTCTTCTGGCCCACGCCCGGCAACACCCGGAAGGCCTCGATCAATTGTTCGAGCAGGGGCAGGCTCATGGCGGTGTGCTCATCTCAGAAACAAGCGCGCGAAGCCGACAAGGCTTCGCGTCGCGGTCGCCAGCATGGCACCGGGCAGTGCCCGGCGCGGGTACTGGCTCAGAACGGCAGCTTCATGCCCGGCGGCAACTGCATGCCGGCCGTGGCCGAACCCATGCGGTTCTTCGACTCGGCATCGATCTTGTTGGAGGCATCGTTGAACGCGGCCGCCACCAGGTCTTCAGTCATTTCCGCATCGCCCAGGATCGACGGATCGATACGCACCTTGCGGCACTCCTTGGCACCGGTCAGGGTCACGCTGACCATGCCGCCGCCGGCGCTGCCGGTGACTTCCAGCTTGGCGAGTTCTTCCTGGGCCTTCTGCAGGTTTTCCTGCATCTTCTGGGCCTGCTGCATCAATTGGGCGATGTTGCCGCGCATGGTTCTTTACTCATCAAAAGGACGGATGGAATCGGCCACGACCCGGGCGCCGTGCTGCTGGATCAGCAGCTGCACCTGCGGGTCGGCCATGAAGGCGGCTTCGGCCGCCTGTTGCCGCTCGCCACGCTGGCGGTCGGAACGCTGGTGCAGCGTTTCGGCCTCGGCGTTGCCATGTTCGATCACGATCCGCGGGGTCTGGCCCAGCGGCCCGGACAGCGCGTCGGTGAGCGCCGCCAGCGAACGGTCCGAACACAGGTACTCAAATCCGGGCGATACCGCCAGTTTCAAGACACCCTGCTGAAAACTGATGAACGCTGCGTGCGCGGCCAGCTGCCGCGACGGACCGTTGAGCTGGCTCTGGGCGACCAGTTCCAGCCAGGCTTCCGGCGAGGCCAGCGCGATAGGTTCACCTGCCGCAGCAGCCTGGGACGGGGCGGCCGACGGAGCGATGGCGATGCCCTGCGGGCGGGGTGTCGGCGACGGGGCGGCCACAGGCGCAGGCGCCGCCTGACGTGCCGCCGGTGCTTCCCAGGGCGCGACCATGGCCGCGTCGGGGCTGGCCATTTCCGCCGCCAGCGCCTCATCGCGATCTTCCGCGC
>NZ_JBFULB010000460.1:0-2353 GCF_056400545.1 Stenotrophomonas sp. P5_A8
CCCTTGGCTCATTGAGCTGGCCACTTACGCCCTCGATGCCCCGGTCGCCTTCGTCTCACTAGTCGATGCCGATAGACAGAGGTTGATCTCGCGCCGTGGGCTAGAGGTCACAGAAACCACCATCCACGACTCGATTTGTTCGCACACCATTAGTCAGGGAAGAACCCTGGTCGTCAGCGACCTTCAACAGGACGAGCGCTTCGCGAAGAACCCGCTCGTCGATGGCGAGCCTTACTTACGGTTCTATGCGGGGTGCCCGCTGATCGCCCAGAACGGCACGCCGATCGGCGCCCTGTGCGTCATGGACAAGGTGGCTCGGGTATTTACAACGGCAGAGACGCGACAGCTTGAGACGTTGGCCCGTGCTGCGATGAATGAACTGGAGTTGCGGGTGCTCTCAGGGCGGCGAGAGCCCGTGAGCGGGCTGCCCAACCGCCACCAGTTCACGATCGACTATGCAGGTTGGTCGGAGAGAGAACCTAACAAGGCGCTCTATGCCGTGCTCGTTGACATCTTTGATCTTCCAAGGGCAAACGAAGCTGGCCAGGTGCTGGGGATGGGCCCACTAGAGGCCCTCATTAAGCGGGCAGGCGTGCGCTTCAACGTTGCGCTTGAAGGCTTGGCGGTCGTCTATCACGTTGGCGTGACGCGTTTTGCCTTTCTCGTCGACCTACCCACTGCTGAAGATGTGGAGCGGCTAGTCGAGGAGCTGCGTTCGCGGATGCTTCGGCCGCTGGTCGCTGCGGCTGTCCCGATGTCCCCTCTTTTTCATGCGGGGATCTGTGCGGTGACGCTGGGTGTGGACGGTGCGGATGACGTGATCCGAAGGATGCTCATTGGCTTGCATGCATCCATAGCGGACCAAGTCTCCTTCGCCTGGTACTCGGCAGGCAGGGATGACGGGCTGAGACGGGGCTATCGGCTTGCCGCCGACGCCCAGCGCGGCTTGAAGGAAGACGAATTCCATCTGGTCTACCAGCCGAGATTTCGATCCAGCGACCTGCAGCCGGTCTCTGCCGAGGTGCTCATAAGGTGGAACCATCCTCATCTGGGCTCCGTCAGCCCGGCGGAGTTCATTCCCGTGTTTGAGAGAACCGCATTGATGGAGGGCGTCACTGAGTGGGTCGTTGACCACGCGCTCGACCAACTGTCCGCCTGGCGAAGGCTCGGCTTGACGCTGGGGCTTTCCATCAACCTGTCCGCCAAAGATGTAGCCCGCGCCGACGCCGCCGAACGGCTCATCGCAAAGATCAAATCGAAAGGCCTTTCCTGCGAAGACGTAGAAATAGAAATCACTGAAGGGGAGTGGCTTCGGGCAGACTCGCTGCCAGGTCGGCAGCTCAAACTCATGGCCTTGGCCGGGATCCGCCTCGCCGTGGATGATTTCGGAAGTGGATACAGCAACTTTGCATATTTGACAGAGCTTCCAATGGACATCTTGAAGCTCGACAAATCCCTGATCGACAATTTGGCAACAGACGAACGCTCACTTCTCAAGGCTCGCGCCATCATCGGCTTGGCTCACGGCTTGGGATACATGACGGTGGCCGAGGGAGCCGAAACCGAGGAGCAAGTCTCTTTGTTGCAGAGCTTAGGCTGCGACGAAATACAGGGTTTTGCCTTAGCCAGGCCAATGAGCGCCACGGATCTCGCAGATCGGCTCGTGTCCGGCTTTTGCTCTTCATAATCGTAGGATTTGCAAGACTAGTTTAGGTCAGGTGGGGCTTCTTTCTTTCCCAACCACGTGTGTCATGGTGAAAAGATAGCCTTCTTTTGTAAGAAACGCCCGAATGCTTTCTTCTGCCTTTTGAGGTGAGATGAGAAACCCTGGGCCGTAGAGCGAGTAAACAGCTAGACCGCCCGGCAAGACCTCTCTTCGGACGGCACACCTCCTTGTCTCCGCGGCCTGTTCCCAAGCAGCCCGCAGCTTCTCTGGACCAATCGACTGGCCGTTCCGGAGGCGAAAACTGAGCCAGCGGACCTCCGTCTCATTCGCGCGGTTCATGGCTGTTCTCCTTTCCTCTCGACTTCCTTTCTCCTGAGCATCATCTCTTGAGATCAGAGTCCTGGGCGTGAATACGCGACGGCTCGAATCGGCTTGGTCGCTCGCTGTATAAGGTTCCCGCACCCCTTCTGTTAAGGGGACGGACATGAATACCTCCCCCAAGCTGGCTTGGGGAGGTGGATTGGCCGCCCGAACGCTGGTCATGGAAATTGCGCGTCATTTGACCCCCGCCCGCTCTCAATCACGGCCTTCCGGCCTCAAGTGTGGAAAACAACCAGGCCTGTCCTCGCCAGCCAAGCGACCGCGTTCACAGTAGCCGCCTGTAGCCCAATAATCATGCCAAAGGGA
>NZ_JBFULB010000461.1:0-2340 GCF_056400545.1 Stenotrophomonas sp. P5_A8
TCATCTCGTTCCACTCCGCCCAGGTGCGCGGGGGGTGGTCGTAGCCGGCCTGGGCCAGCAGGTCCTTGCGGTAGTACAGCAGGCGCGTATCGACATACCACGGCACCCCGACCAGCTCGTCATGCACGACGTTGGTGTCCCAGATGCCCTGGAAGTAGTCGGCCGGATCCACCACCTTGGACTGGGCCACGTACGGCTGCAGCGGCACCAACGTGTTGAGCTCGGCGAACTCGGGGATCCAGGTATTGCCGAGCTGGCACACGTCCGGCAGCCCGTCGGCGGCGAAGGCGGTCAACAGCTTCTCGTGCGCGGCCGTCCATGGGATGTTCTGCACATCGACGTGGATACCGGGATTTTCCGCTTCGAACTCGCTGATCAGGCCGCTGACCACCTCGGCCTCGCGGCCCATCGCCCAGAAGCGCACGGTGACCCCTTCGGGCTCCTTGCGACAGCCACCCAGCAACACGCTGCCGACCAGCAGCAGGAACAGACTCAGACCCAGCGTGGGGCGCGACGACAATGGCACTGCTTACTTCCCCTGCTGCTGGTTGCGGTTCGTATTGGAACTGTTCTTCTGTTCCTGGGCCGCTGCCGCGCGCGATTCGGCGATGCCGACCGAGCGCGCCGAGGCCGCCTTTTCATCTTTCTGCAGTTCCATCGGCTGGTCCTCGCCTTCGGGGGTCAACCAGCCACCGCTGAAGCCGGCCCGTTCCAGGCCCCTGCGGATGTGCACGTTCTTCTTCATCACGTCCCAGACGAAATCGTTCCGGTAGTTGGCGATCATGGTCAGGATCGGGCCCTGGTCGATGCCGATGTAGTCACTGGCCACCCAGCCGCGGTCGGGCACCAGCCGACCGGTCTTGATCGGGATGTCGTAGTTGAAGCTGGGATTGAACGAATCCAGGAACCCGTAGCTGGAATAGATGTAGTCGCCGTAGCGCTTGTGCAATTCCAGCGTGGCCGGGATCACTTCTTCCGGGGCGAACACCACCGAGGCGATGGCCGCGGTCGGGGCGATCGTGCCGTCGTCGAAGTTTTCGCGCAGGCCGGCGCCGCGCGAGGAGTAATGGCGGAACTGACGCTGCTCGCCGCGGTACTCCTGGGTGGTGTTCTGCGGACCATCGCTGGCGGTCAGGCCCCACACGTTTTCGCCATAGTCCTTCCAGTTCATCGGATTGGCGATGGCGTACTCGCGCTGGGCCAGCGCGGCCGAGCGGCTGTTGAGGAAGTAGGTGCTGCCGCGCTCGCGCATGTAGGCATCCTGGATGTCACGGAAGTCCACCCACACATGCGTGTACTGATGGCCGAACAACGGCCCGAAGGACAGGTATTCCTGGCCCTGGTAGACGCCCCAGTCGTTGTCGTAGGTGCGCGTCCACACCGTCCAGGCATCCGGGCTGACCGGATGGGTCGGCGAGCCGAGCGCGAGGATGTAGACCATCATCGCCTCGTTGTAGCCCATCCAGTCGTGGTCGATGAAGCCGCTCTCGGGGAACCAGCCCATCGAGATCAGCGGCGCGCGCTGCTGCAGCCACGGCCAGTCCACGCGCTTGTACAGGGTCTCGGCGATGTCGCGGATTTCCTTCTCGCGCGAATCGTCACCGGTGTAGTACGACTGGGCAAACAGCACGCCCATCATCAGCAGCGCGGTGTCCACGCTGGAGAGCTCCACCCAGCTGTCGTAGCGCGCGCCCTTCTGCATGTCCAGGAAGTGGTAGTAGAAGCCCTTGTAGCCGCCCTTGCCGGTGCGCTGCGGCCCCATCGGCAGGTCGCGGAAGAACTTCAGCGTCAGCAGGGTGCGGTCCACGGCCTGGGTACGGCTGACCCAGCCGTTCTCCACGCCGATCGGATAGGCGGTAAGCGCGTAACCGACCGAGGCGATGCTGGCGAACGGACGCGAGGGATAGCGGTCCGGGCTGAGGCCATTGACTTCGTTGGTGGTGTCCCAGAAGAACTGGAACGTGCGGCGCTCGATATCGTCAAACAGCGGCGGCAGCTCGGGCTTCATCGGGCGCGGCGGCACGTCAGCCTCGACCAGGATGACCGGCGGCTTCGGCTTTTCGGGCTTGTCCGGCGCCTGCTTCTGGCAACCGGCGACGGCCACGGAGAGCAACGCCAGCGACACCATCCGAGATGCATTCATCGACCACCACCTTTTGCGCATGTTCGTGCTGCAGAGCATAGCCTCAACCAAGCTGAAATCGTTTACAGATCACGATCAAAAAAAATCCGCCAGAGCGGACCGTCTGCGTACCGACCAACGGTCGGCACCTACCGCACACGCGCTTGCCCATCCGTGGACGGCAAGCGCCTGTACAGTCCCGCCGGCCGGCCCAAGCC
>NZ_JBFULB010000462.1:0-2339 GCF_056400545.1 Stenotrophomonas sp. P5_A8
GAGCACCGGCATGAACCTGGCGCTACGCACCGACGATGTCATGCGTTACTTCGACAGCCGCTTCAAGGTAACCGCGGCCAAGCTGCTGCCCACCCAGTACCTGGTGGTCGACGACAACACCGCGCTGACCACCACCCTCGGCTCGTGCGTGGCCGCGTGCCTGCGCGACCCGGTGCTCAAGATCGGCGGCATGAACCACTTCCTGCTGCCCGAAGGCAACGTCGGCGATGGCGCGCCCGCGCGCTACGGCAGCTACGCCATGGAACTGCTGATCAACGACCTGCTCAAGCGTGGCGCTCACCGCAAGCGCCTGGAAGCCAAGGTGTTCGGCGGCGCCAACGTACTCAAGGGCTTTACCAGCAACCCGGTCGGCACCCGTAACGCCGAGTTCGTGCGCCAGTACCTGCAGGCCGAGCACATCCCGGTGCTGGCCGAAGACCTGTGMGGCATCCATCCGCGCAAGGTGTGGTTCTTCGCCGACACCGGCCGCGTCGTCGTGCAGCGCCTGCCGCACGCGCACGAGGCCGAAGTCGCCGCAACCGAATCGGCCGTGCGTGCGCGTCTGTCCAAGGCCCCGGTCACCGGCGGCGTGGAGCTGTTCGAATGACCCACGGTGCGCCCTGCAGAGTCCTGATCGTCGACGACTCCGCCGTTGTGCGGCAGATGCTCAGCGAAATCCTCGCCAGCGATCCGGGCATCGAGGTGGTCGGCACCGCCGCCGACCCGCTGCTGGCGCGCGAGAAGATCAAACGCCTCGCCCCGGACGTGATCACCCTGGACGTGGAAATGCCGCGCATGGACGGCCTGGCGTTCCTGGAAAACCTGATGCGCCTGCACCCGCTGCCGGTGGTGATGATCTCCTCGCTGACCGAACGCGGCGCCGACACCACCCTGCAGGCGCTGGCACTGGGCGCGGTGGATTTCGTGTCCAAGCCCAAATTCGACGTCGCCCGCGGCCTGCAGGCCTATGCCGAGGAAATCATCGGCAAGGTCAAGATGGCCGCGCGCTCGCGCGTGCGCACCCTGGCCCGCCCCATCACCCCGCGCATCACGCTCGACGCGGTCGCACCGGTCACCCCCGCGCGCAGCATCCAGTTCCGCACCACCGACCGCCTGATCGCCATCGGCGCCTCGGCCGGCGGTACCGAAGCGCTGCGCGTGGTGCTCGAGGGCATGCCCGCCGACGCGCCCGCCGTGGTGCTTACCCAGCACCTGCCGGCCACGTTCAGCACGCCCTTCGCCGAGCGCCTGGACCGGCACTCGGCCATGTCGGTACGCGAAGCCAGCGATGGCGAAGCGGTGCTGCCCGGCCACGCCTACCTGCCGCCGGGCGGCAAGCACCTGCGGGTGATCCGCGACGGTGCGCGCTGGCGCTGCCGCGTGGATGACGGCCCCGCGGTCAACCGGCACAAGCCGGCAGTGGACGTGCTGTTCCGCTCGGTCGCCGAAAGTGCCGGTAGCAACGCTATCGGCGCGATCCTCACCGGCATGGGCGACGACGGCGCCCGCGGCCTGCTCGAACTGCGCAACGCCGGCGCCCCCACGCTGGTGCAGGACGAAGCCAGCAGCGTGGTTTGGGGTATGCCGGGCGCGGCCTACAAGCTGGGTGCGGCCGAAGAAATGGTGCCACTGGAGCGGATTGCCGAGCGCTTGATGGCGTTGGCGCGGGGATAGTCCGCGCCAGCCACGCATGGCGTGGCTCTACCCGGCGATCATGCGATGGCCTGGTGGCATCACCGTTGCGCGGCCCTCCCCGGTAGAGCCACCCCACGGGTGGCTGCACGCCATGCCAGACCGAAGAACAGCCACGCATGGCGTGGCTCTACCCGGCGATCATGCGATGGCCTGGCGTTACCGTTGCGCGACCCTCCCCGGTAGAGCCACCCCACGGGTGGCTGCACGCCATGCCGGACCGAAGAACAGCCACGCATGGCGTGGCTCCACCGTGCGCCCCGGCCAGGCCGAAGCACGCGCGGCGACGTCCCTCACCCGCCCCGGCACCACCGCATCGGGTTGTCCACCAGCAGCTTCCGCTGCAGCTCAGCGGTCACCGCGATCCGCGGAATGAAATCCACCAGCATGCCGTCATCGGGCATAGGCGATTTCAGGTGCGGGTGCGGCCAATCCGCCCCCCCACACGACGCGATCCGGCAAGGCAATGTCGGGCAATGCCGGGAAATGCGGGGTATCGCGGGGTATCGCGAGACAATGCGGGGTATCGCGGGGTATCGCGAGGCAATGCGGGGTATCGCGGGGTAGAGCCGAGCCATGCTCGGCTGCTCTACCAGCATGCGCAGCGGTCACCACGTCTGCCTGCACGCAGCCGAGCATGGCTCGGC
>NZ_JBFULB010000463.1:0-2324 GCF_056400545.1 Stenotrophomonas sp. P5_A8
GGGCCGGAGCGGCCGTGAAGGCCTGCCCGGGCAGCATGCGGCCGTCTCCCCGGATCCGGGACGTGCCGACCATCAACCTGCCGGCCAGGGGCCGGGATGACTGGTGCGAAAGGGGGGACTCGAACCCCCACGCCTTGCGGCACTGGAACCTAAATCCAGGGCGTCTACCAATTCCGCCACTTTCGCGAGCGATACCGCTCAGCCGTCCATTGTTGCAGGGCTGGCGGGAAAGAAAAAGCCGCAAGGGCGCTATTGCGCCTGGATTGGCGCCGCGGCCTATGTGCCCTGGGCCGTCCCCGTCGGTGACGGGGCGGGCGTCGCATCCAGCAACCGTTGCGCCAGTGCCCGATAGATCGGCTGGCGGCACACCAGCGACGAGAGCGCACGCGCCAGCAGGACCGTGGCCAGGATGGGCAGCAGCATGTCGGTGTTGTCGGTCAGCTCCATGGAAATGACCGCCGAGGTCAGCGGCGCCTGGGTGATGCCGGTCAGGTAGGCGCACATGCCCAGCAGCACCACTGCCGAGGGGTCCACGCCGGGCAGCAGCGCGGCGAGGTTGTGGCCGATCCCCGCGCCGACCGCCAGCGCCGGCGAGAACAGGCCGCCCGGGATACCGGCGATATAGGACACCAGGTTGGCGGCGAACTTCATCAGCCCGAACTCGTGCCCCACCACGCCCTGCCCCTGCACAAGACCACGCGCCTGCTCGTAGCCGGTGCCAAAGGCGCCCGCGCCGAACACCAGCCCCAGCACCGCCAGCAGCAACCCGCAACCGGCGGCGAACAGCACCGGCCGCGACGCCCGCGCGCGTCCCAGCCAGCGGGGTCGCCCGTCCACGGCAGCCAATACCAGCCAGCTGAACACCCCGCCGGCCAGCCCGCCGACGACACCGCACAGCAGCACCGCCAGCCACCCCATGCCCAGCGGCAGCGTCACATCCACCCGGCCGAAATAGGTGTAATTGCCCAGCAGCCCCAGCGACACCACGCCACCGACGATCACCGCCGTCAACAGTGCGCCGGAGAAGCGATGCTCGAGCCGCCCGGACAGTTCTTCGATCGCAAACACCACGCCCGCCAGCGGCGTGTTGAACGCCGCCGCGATGCCAGCCGCGCCACCGGCCAGCAGGAAGTGGCCGGCGTGGCGCGGGTCGCGGAACCCGAGCGCGCGCCCGATCACGAACATGAGGCTTGCACCGACATGGACGGTCGGCCCTTCGCGCCCCACCGATGCACCGCCCAGCAGTGCCAGCACCGTCAACCCCAGCTTGCCTGCGGATACCGGCAGCGACAGGTTGCGCTGGCGGAACCCGGCGTCGGGCACGTCCAGTGCGGCGATCACCTGCGGGATGCCGCTGCCGCGGGTGGATTTGAGGGCGCCCTGGGTGACCCAGGCCAGCAGGCCGAATACGGCCGGGGTGAGCAGCAGGGGCCACAAGGGCGATGCGTCGTAGATGCGCCGGAACAGCGCGAAGGCCGCGTCGCTGGCCTTGGCGAACACGATGGCCGCCAGCGCGACGGCGACCGCACCGCCCCACAGGGCGAAGCGCTCGAACCATTGCTGCCGCGACCCAAGCAAGCGCGTGCGCGACGACGGTGACGGGGTATCCATGTCGATAGTGTTCCACCGGACCGATCCACGCGATGTGCAGTGACTGGCGGCAGCGGCGGCTGAATCAGTCGGTTGGCAAGGCCTGGGCGGGCTGGACGTCACCGTCGGCAAGGTCGGTACGCAGCACGGTCTGCGCGTAAGGATGGACGGGCACGTCTGCGAGCGGGATGGCAGGCACGAACGTGCCCGGCGCCATGTCATGGCGAACCACCGTGGTGGCGTTCTGCGCCTGCACCGACGGCAGTGCGGCCTGCGGCGGTGCGTCTGCTGCCAGCACGGTACCGACAGAGGCGGCCAGCAGGAGTCCGGCAAAGGTGGGAAGCGTCATCGTTGCTGCCCTCGAACAGGCGCCGTTGGCGCGGTACGTCGAGTGAAACGCGGTTGCCAGGCACAGACCGTGCGCGGCGTTGCAGGTTGGGAAAACGCCGTGACGTGTTCGGCGCGACGGGCGGCGCGAGGTCATGGCAGCGACGTGCGCGATGGAGATCCTCGCGCGTTGGACCGTTGCCGAGCGCGGCTCGGCACTACCGGGTTGCGTCCCACGCGAACGCCGGTGACCCGTCCTGCCATAGGTTGACACCTGTGGCGGATGATTCAGCCGCCGTCAGGCGGCCAAGGACGCCCGATGGACTGCATCGGGCGTCTGCATTTTAAGGGACAGGTGCGGTCGCTCGGCGTTATAGATCGCCACCGACTCGGCCACCATCTGCCGT
>NZ_JBFULB010000464.1:0-2298 GCF_056400545.1 Stenotrophomonas sp. P5_A8
CCGGTGCGGCTTGCAAAAGAGTCAGTTGAGAAGCCGCTGAAGGCCGCCGCCCAGGGTTTGGACGAGGATTCGTCAGTTAGTTGGCGTTTTCGATCGCAGTATCACATCTTCGATTAGCCGAAGCACGACCGACATCCTCAGCGCAATAACGGACCCCCTCCCATCACCATGCTCAATTACCACGCCAACCACCTTCTGAGGCTGCAGTGGAGGAGAATCTTCACTGAGGCCAGCAAAGATCAATGGTCCTCCGCTAAGGCCAATGTGACCAATGGTGTTCTCTTCAGCACCGTCGCTCCCGATCGCCCTCGCATCGCGATTCATTGCTACGTGAGTGGCGGTTGACATTCCACGCTTCGCAAACTGCTCTATGGGAAGTATCTCCATATCGGTGTACTGCGCCCTCCGCGGGCTAAGCCTCTTCTCATTAGAACTCTTGGGGGATACTTTCTTGTTCTTGGACCTCGGGAATCCGATCATTGTCAGTGCGCGACCACGTGACGTCGTAGCAGTGTTCTGCTCGATCATGCTGCTTTCTACAACCGGGACCCTCGCTATTTCATCGTCGGTTAGCTGGTGCCACGCGAGATCGATCGGATCCTCGGCACGGCCAGCTACGTCTGGCGTGGAAACGTGCCATTCGCCCACAATGGACACGAAAGAATTGTCCGAAGTGGTTCCAAGTGCAAGCTGCCCAACAGATTGATGATCAATGACATGCGCCGCAGTGATCAGGAACTGTCTCTTGCAATGCTCAATGCCAAAGCAGGTTCCAATATGTACTGGGTCTCTGCCTGCATCGAATCGGTAGATTGGGAAGATCGCATGTGCGAAGTTATCGAGGGCATCCTGTTTAGCTCGGTCTACAAGCTCTTTAGCACTCATCTAGTATATCTCCATGGTGTATGGTCGTGACTCTGCCTCGCTATCCGGAATTTTTTGCTCCCGCAACAATTCGGCCGGAGAAACTTCTCTTACGAGTAGGTCTCGTGCGAGCGCCTGTGTGGGCGCCGGCGCCGGCGTCGCGAAGGTCCGAGGGGTTAAGGGTTTTTTGCTACCTAGCTTCAGGCGTCTCCTGCCCCTATAGCTATACGAAGCGCCTCCTCGAACTGAAGAATCGCAGCCTGAGCTTCAGCGCCTTGAGAACTCACGCCAGCCCGAATTTTTGCTGCTGCAGCCTTGACTACTGGGTCGTTTGATTCTTGGGCAACCTCCAGCGCTACCTCTCGGAGCACATCATCAACCAGCTGCCTTCCTTGCTTGGATAGACCAACAAAGTAGATGTATCTGTACTCAATGGTTCCAGTCAGACCGAGCTTGATGTGATCAGCTAGCGAATGAAAGCGCGGATGGAAGTAGTCCACGAACTCATCGTGTTCGGGATAGTCCAGTGCGCATGGCGGAATAGGCTGATAGCACCCATCTCCCTTGATGCGGTTGCATCGCTCGCACGCAACCGAGATGTTCCAGAAGTGAAAAGAGAAACGGCCGTACACTGATGCCGGAAGGACGTGCTCCAGCTGCCTAGCGTGGCCGCCACGTGGCATGGACTGGCCGCAATAACAGCAGTTGTCTCTCTGAAGTCCAGACAAGTGAGCTCTCAGCGCAGACATAATTGATATGCCTGTGATGTTCGCGTGGGTTCCCGTCCATGTGGTGCCTCGTAGATTCGACCATTCATTGGCGGCGCTATGGCGCGCCGCGGCGTCAAAGAATTTCTCGCGTTCGAGAATCTCCTGTACGTCAGTCCTGTTCCTTACGACATCGTGGCACACTGCTAAGTATGCCGCTTCCTCGTCGATCTTGACGCGGCTGCCAGGTAGTGTCCTCAACGTGCACCCTCCTCTTCGGTAGCATCGGGTACGGCGCTCGTCAGCTCCTGTAATGCTTGGCGAGCAGTCCGGATAACCATGAGACTTCGCTCAATTCCTGCCTCATCAAGCTGATCAGACGCCTCGCGAACCCGCCGGCGCATCTCACCAAGCTCGCTCAAAAGTGGACGCAGTTCCTCCTTATGCGGAGTCTGTCTATYCATGATCCCAATAGCGTCAGCAACGATCACAGCGCAGCGCTCATGGACCATACGGTTGTTGGCTGTATGAGTATGAAAGCCGTTGAAGAGGACGCTCTCGACGGACCTTCGATCGGAAGGTTTAATGGGAGTAAGGCGCTGCTTACTCGCGGAAAAGCAAAAGCTCTGACCGTCAGAGACGCTCGAGATCAGTAAGGGCGAATGTGTGGCGACTAGTATGCTGCATGAGAATGCGTGGCTGATCACGGAGAGTACTCTCGGTAGAA
>NZ_JBFULB010000465.1:0-2276 GCF_056400545.1 Stenotrophomonas sp. P5_A8
CGCTCAGTGCGACGCGTGCGTCATCCACGCGGAGACTACGCAGCGTCAGACGACGCCCACCGGCGGGAATCCCGGCCATCGCATCGACCGCGTTGAGAATGAGGTTGCCGATCACCTGCTGCACCTGTACACGATCCCCGAATACCAGCGGCAGTTCGTCATCGAACTGGGTGTTTACCGCCACCGCGTGCTGCTCCAGCTCGCTGCGCGACAACGCCAGCATTTCCAGCACCGCCTGGTTGAGATCGAAGCCGCGTCGTTCCGGGCTGGCACCCTGGGTCAAGCCACGGATGCGTGCGATCACGTCACTGGCGCGGTGCGCGTCGGCGAGGATGCGGGCCAACGTCTGCCGCGCCTTCTCCACGTTCGGCGGCGCCTGCGCCAGCCAGCGCTGGCTGGCTTCGGCACTGCTGGCGATGGCGGCCAGCGGCTGGTTCACTTCATGGGCGATGGAGGTGGTCAGCTCGCCCACCGTGGAGGCGCGCGCAACGCGCAGCAGACGCGCCTGCGCTTCCTGCACGGCGGCCTTGGCCGCTTCCATTTTCAGTGACAGGTAGGTGGTGATGACGATCACCAGCATGCCGATGGCCGAGTTGACCAGACCGATGCGGTAGGTGCCGAAGCGGGTCAGGAAGAAGCTCAGCCCGGTCAACGCGATGCAGATGGCCGCCAGCAGCACCAACCCGCGGGCACTCATGACCCGCGATGCAGCCAGGATCACCGCCGCATAGAAGCACGCGGCGGCCACGGCGTAATCGGTCAGCGTGTCGGCGGCGAAGATCGCGGCCATGACCACGCCCAGGCCGAGCAGGGCCAGGGTATGCCGCGAAGGCGAAGAGGGCATCGGAACGACTCCCGTTGGTACAGGGTGGAGCGCCGCAACAAGCGGCGCGCGGAGCATAGCATCGGTACCGTGGTGGGCCGGTGTCAGTCCTCCAGCGTGGCATTCCAGAAGCCCTGCAGCACGCCGGGCGTGGTCGACAGCGTGGCCAGCACGGCATCCAGCTCATCGGCATCCACCGCCGTCGCATACAGCACGGCTTCGATTTCCACGTCGCGGTCGCCGAACGGCCGCGGCTCCACTGCCCGTACCGGGTAGTGCGCCTGCTCCAGCAGCACCAGCAGCTGGTCCAGCACCTCGGCCTGCCGGTCACGCTGGCAGATCACCGTGACCGCGTAGGTAGCCTCGCCGGACGCTTCCTGCAGCGGTTGCCGCTGGATGCGGTTGACTACCGGCCGCAGCAGTGTGTTGGCGGCCAGTACAAACAGCGCGGCCAATACCGCCTCGGGCAACAGCTTGATCCCGGCACAGGCGCCCACCGCCGCCGAGCCCCACAGCGTGGCGGCCGTGTTGAGCCCGGATACCTGCGCACCGTCCTTCATGATCGCCCCGGCGCCGAGGAAACCGACGCCGGAGATCACGTAGGCCACCACATGCAGCGGCGAGGGCGGCCCGCCGTACATGTCATGGAAGCGCACGGCCAGATCGACGAACACCGCCGCGCCCACCGCCACCAGCGTATTGGTGCGCAGCCCGGCCGTGCGCTGGCGCAGCTGGCGCTCCAGGCCGATCGCCGAGCCGAGCACGAAGGCGGTAGCCAGGCTGATCAGCGTGCTGACCGTGGCCCCGGCATTGAACGGCGGCAGATGCGGATTGAGATCCATCACTGCCACCCGTAACGACGGATGTAGACTTTCTTCAGCAGCGTGGTCAGCACCGCATAGCCGAACAGGATCGCGACCAGGAACGGCCAGTAGCCCGGCGGCAGCGCCTGCAGCTTGAAGTAGCCGGCCAGCGGGCTCATCGGCAGCAGCACGCCGATGGCCATGATCAGCCCGGTCATCACCAGCAGCGGCGGGGCGGCAATGCTCTGCACGAACGGCACCTTGGGCGTGCGGATCATGTGCACGATCAGGGTCTGGGTGAGCAGGCCCACCACGAACCAGCCCGACTGGAACAGGCTCTGGTCGGCCACGGTGCGCGCGTCGAACACGTACCACATCAGGGCAAAGCAGCTCAGGTCGAAGATCGAACTGATCGGCCCGAAGAACACCATGAAGCGACCGATGTCCGCCGGGTTCCACTTCAGCGGCTTGCGCACCAGCTCTTCGTCCACGTTGTCGAACGGAATGGCGATCTGCGAGATGTCATACAGCAGGTTCTGCACCAGCAGTTGCAGCGGCAGCATCGGCAGGAACGGCAGGAMGGCCGAGGCCACCAGCACCGAGAACACATTGCCGAAGTTGGAGCTGGCGGTCATGCGGATGTACTTGAG
>NZ_JBFULB010000466.1:0-2222 GCF_056400545.1 Stenotrophomonas sp. P5_A8
GTCCAGTTCGTCGGCCTTGGCCACCAGTCGCGCGCGGTCGATGCGCGTGCCGCCGTCCGCGGCCAACATCGTCGCGATCTCCTCCAGCGACAAGCCCGCAGCCCGGCCCAGCGCAATCAACGCCAGCCGCTCCAGCACCTCTTCGGCGTACACCCGGCGCAACCCGCGTCGGCCGATCGGCTGCACCAGCCCCTTTTCTTCGTAATAGCGCAGTGCCGACGCCGCCAGCCCCGCGCGGCGCGCCACCTCGGCGATATCCAGTTCGCGCATTGCTTGACCTCAAGCGCACTTGAAGTGGCAGAGTGCAGGCTCCCTTCCCTGCTGGCAAGCCCAGAACGAGCCCCTCATGTCCGACACCGCACAACACACCCTGTGGAACGGCCCCGCCGGTCACGCCTGGGTAAAGGCGGAACGGATCCTGGACCAGATGTTTGCCCCGTTCGCCACACAGCTGGCACAGGCCATACCGACCGATTCACCTGCAACGGTGCTGGACGTGGGCTGTGGCACCGGCGCGGCAAGTCTGGAGATTGCGACGCGACTGGGCAGCGGCGGCCACTGCACCGGCGTGGACATTTCCACCCCGCTGATCACGCGCGCCATCACGCGCGCTGCGTCCGCAGCACTGCCGGTGGATTTCAGGGTGGGCGATGCACAGCGGCTTGCGCTGCTGCCCGCCTCGTTCGACCGGATCGTGTCGCGCTTCGGGGTGATGTTCTTCGATGACCCGGTGATGGCCTTCTCCAACCTCCGCCAGGCGACCCGCGACGGTGGCGGCCTGCATGCGATCGCCTGGCGCAGCGCCGCGGAAAACCCGTTCATGACCGCCGCCGAGCGCGCCACTGCTCACCTGTTGACGTTCCCCGCACGCGTTGCCGATGCGCCGGGGCAGTTCGCGTTTGCGGACCGGGACCGGGTGGTCGGCATTGTCACCGACGCCGGATGGCAGAACATTGACGTTGTTGCGCAGGATGTTGCCTGCGAGATCGCCGCCGCGGACCTGCCTGCCTATGTGACGTTGTTGGGCCCGGTCGGGTCGGCGCTGCGCAGCGCGGACATCGAACCGGCGCTGCATGCACGGGTATTGCAGGCGATGGACGAGGCGTTTGCGCCGTTCGTGGTGGGGGACAGGGTGCGATTCGTTGCCGCGTGTTGGGAGGTGCGGGCGCTCGCGCATCCGTCGCGCCGTGGCCAGTAGCAGGATCGCATCCGTGCGCGGTGCGCGTGCCGACCCTGGCGCGCTCATCCGCGTCGCCTCACGTGCGGGTGGGCGTCAGCCGCGTGCGGACCTTGGCCGCCATCTCCGCCTCGGTCAGTGCGTACCCGAGCACCTCCTGCAGCTTGCCGTCGGCACCGAGCAGGAACCACGACGCGGTGTGCTCGAACGTGGCCGCCTCGCCCACGCCGACGCGCTGGTAGCTCACGCCCAGGCTTTCGGCGACGGCACGCGTGCCCGCCTCGTCCCCCGCCAGCCCGATGAACGCCGGGTCGAACGCGGCCAGATACTCGCGCAGGTGGGTCGGGGTGTCGCGCTGCGGATCGACGGTGATGAACACCACCTGCAGGTGCTCCGCCAGCGGCCCGAGCTGGCGCTTGACCTGCACCGCCTTGACCAGGCTGAGCGGGCACACTTCCGGGCAATGGGAGAAACCGAAGAACAGCAGCGTGGGCTTGCCGCGCAAGCTGCTGATCGACAGCGTGCGGCCATCGCTGCTGTGCAGCGCCACCGACTCCAACGCGGCCTGGCCCATGATCGGTGCCTGGCCCCCGCTGCAGCCGGCCAGAAGGGCCAGGCACAACGCGCCGCCGAGCCAACCGCGCCTCATCGCCCTGCCCCATGCCCGTGCAGCTGTGCACTGCTGCCGTCACGCACCACGAAATCCACCTGCTGCTCACCGTCCCGGGCGAACTGCAGGCGCACCCGTACCGGTTGACCCTCCTGCAGCGGGCGCGTGGGCATCATCAACATCAGGTGGTAGCCGCCGGGCTGCAGCGCGGTGACCTTGCCGGCCGGCAGCACCAGCCCCTCCGGCAGCGCCTGCATGCGCATCAGCTCACCGTCCATGCGCATCGCATGGATCTGCACCTGGCCAAAGCCGGTGGCCGTGGCTGCCAGCAATCGGTCTTTCCTGCCGTGGTTGTAGAGCTGCACGTAGCCCGCGGCCACGTTGGCAGCCGGCGGCGGCAGACGGATCCATGCGTGGCTGGCCACTACGGCGGTA
>NZ_JBFULB010000467.1:0-2185 GCF_056400545.1 Stenotrophomonas sp. P5_A8
CCGGCAATCTTTCAGCATGTGCGCCTGGCGGTTCGGTGGATAGTCAGGGTCCACCGGCACGTAGGCCGCGCCGGCCTTGAGGATACCCAGTATGCCCACTGCCATGTCCAGACCGCGCTCGACGCAGAGGGCCACCCGCTGGTCCGGCCGTACGCCCAGGCCGATCAGGAAGTGTGCCACCTGGTTTGCGCGCACGTTGAGTTCGGCATATGTCAATCGTTGGTGGCCATAAACGACCGCATCCGCGTCAGGCTGCTGCCTGGCCTGGATCTGGAACAGTTCATGGATAAGTGCCTCGTCTGGGAAACTCACCGCCGTTGCATTGAACAGATCCACCACCTGGCTGCGCTGCTGTGCTGTCAGCAATGGCAAGGCGGATATGTGCCGCTGCGAATCCTCGGCCATGCCGTGCAACACGGTCTGCAGATGCTGTGACCAACGTTCAATTGTCGACGCATCGAACAGCTCGGCGTTGTAGTTGAATGTCCCTGACAACCGCTCCCCGCTGTCGGACAGGGCAAGGGAGAGATCGAAATGTGTCGTCGTCCGTTCAATCGCCATCTGGCTCAGCTCGAGGCCGGGCAAGGCAAGCGTGTAGCCCTCCGATACGCTGTCGAGCGTGAGCATCACCTGGAACAAGGGACTGTAGTCCAAGCTGCGCTGCGGATGCAGCGCCTCCACCACTTGTTCAAACGGCAATTCCTGGTGCGCGAACGCCGACACGGCCGTTGCCCGGGTCTGTGCGAGCAGCTCTGCCACGGTCGGGTCGCCGGCGAGGTTGGTGCGCAGGGCGAGTGTATTGACGAAGAACCCGATGATCCCCTCCAGCTCGGGCCGTTGCCGGTTGGCCACAGGCGTGCCTATCACCACGTCCTGCTGGCCGCTGAGCCGCGCCAGTACAACCGCCCAGCCGGCCAGCAATACCATGAAGAGCGTACATCCATGCTGCTGCGACAGCGCCTTCAGCTTCCTGGTCAGGTCTGCGGAGAAGGCCACCTGAAGGTCCTTTCCGGCATTGCACTGCATTTCAGTCCGCTGGATGCGGGTCGGCAGTTCCAGCAGACCCGGAGCACCCTCGAGATGCTCTCGCCAGAATTTCAGCTGTTGTTCCAACTGCGCTCCCTGCAGCCAGCGATGCTGCCATGCGGCATAGTCTGCATATTGAATCGGCAGAGGCGGCAGTGGATCAGGCTGTCCTTGCCGGAATGCGGAGTAGAGCGCCGCAAATTCGCGCACCATGATGCCCAGCGACCAACCATCGGTGATGATGTGATGCTGGGTGATCACCAGGACGTGTTCGGCTTCTGCAAGCCTCAGCAAGCGCCCGCGGATCAAAGGCCCGTGCTCCAGATCGAATCCAGTCTGCGCTTCAATGGCAAGCATCCGCGCCACTTCATGACGGCGCGCTTCCACCTGTAGTTCGCTCAGGTCGCTCTCGACCAGCGTCAGCCCGCAGCCCTCGTCGGAAGCATACTGAAGCGGCCCGGTTTCTCCGGCGGGGAAATAGGTCCGCAATGATTCGTGTCGGTGCACTAGACGATCCAGGGCGGCCGCCAGCGCATTGCGATCAAGTACTCCCCCGAGGTGCAGCGCCACCGGCAGGTTATACGCTGCACCTTGCGCGTCCAGATGATCGAGGAACCACAGCCGGCGCTGTACCAATGACAGCGGAGTGGGCTTGCTACGGTCTGCACGTGGAATCGCACGCTCGTTGTCCACTGCCAGGTGCTGTTGCATCCTGTTGCGCAAGCGTTGCTGCACGATCGCCCGCTTGAGGTCCTCGACAGACGGCTGGCCATTGTTGCTGTTCATCACTGCCCCTCACTCATCAGCAGATTGCTGAGCTGCTCGGCCGAAAGGCCAGCAAGCTCATCGTCGATCAACGCAAGTTCGTTGCCCAGGAAGCGATCAAGCTGCGCGCTCTGCACGTGTTCGGCCAACTGGTGCAACGCCGCGTTCTCAAACAGGTAGTGCAGCGGCACGTCCACCAACATTCGCTGGTTGATACGGCCCTGCAGCTGGATTGCGACCAGCGAGTGCCCCCCAGCTCGAAGAAGTGGTCGTGCCGTCCCACCCGCTCCACGCCCAGCAGCTCGACCCAGATCGCGGCCAGCGCCTGTTCCACTTCCCCTTCCGGCGCCACGTAAGCCCGCCCGGTCAACGCCTCCAGCCCCGGGGCAGGCAA
>NZ_JBFULB010000468.1:0-2172 GCF_056400545.1 Stenotrophomonas sp. P5_A8
GAGGTCGAGTGACTTCATGGCTCCTCCAGCGATTCCAGGCGCTGCGGAACCCGGGACTTGAAGTCCAACCACGCGGCCCGGACATCCAGCGGCACGTAGTACTCGGTCACCCCATACGAACCGTGTTCGTCCTCATGGAGGGCGGTGTATGCCTCCAGAAGGCCGCTACTCACTAGCTGCAGCGTGGTGGGGCGGGAAGGAGCAGCCTTCGTTCCATCGGCCGTCCATCCACCGGCATCCAGCAGCCGACGCTGCTCGGTAGTCAGATTGCTAAAATCGAACCCGGTCATTGAGACCTCCCGGCGTCACTCAGCAGCCGGGTCGGCAGACTGTAGAGGCTGTCCAGGTAGACAAATCTGCGCCGACCGATGCTGATAGTCTCGAGCAGACCAGCGTTTGCCAGTTCGTAGGCCTTGGATCGACCGATGCCGACCTTTGTGCATTCCGGGATAAAGGGCCGGAACTCCCTGTGTCCATGTGTATCCACTGACTGCACCGTGTATGCCGCAATGCGGCGGGTGAGTCGAAATCTAAGGAACACGCGCAGTGGCAGACATGCCATCTAAACGGACAATTGCCAATTCAATTCAGGCTGAGGCAAATATCGAAAAAGCTAATCTGATTCAGGGTGGGCCAGTAGGTCGCTACTGGACAGGAGCAAGCTTCGAAATTGCGGCCTCATCAAGGTCACTGGTGTCAAAGAAGATTGACGCCAAGGCGAGTACGACCGCCCTGTGAGGTGTCCCGAAGTCGCTCTGCAGATCACTAGTCAGCCGCCTAATGAAGCGAAGCCGCCTAACATTGGGGTCGTTTGGCTTTTTGATCTCGGTCGTTAACTCAGGTAGCAGCTCCGCGCCACAATGAATTGCGTCAAAGACCAGACCCAGGTCAATTCTGATCGCGTGATAGATGGCAAACCGCTTCCGAATGAGGTCATCTTCTCGTTCGTCTTCATCCACAAATCTCGCGTCCAAGCGAGATTGGTAGTTCAAAGCGCTTTCCAGGGCGGCACGGTCCAAATAGGGCTGGAACGGCCAGTCCAGCCCAGACCTCTCGTTCCAGAAAGGAATCAGCAGCTCGCGCAGCGCCTCACAGTGCGATGCAATCTTCTTTGCAGACGCCTCCCGTTGCTTGCGGGTCATTTTTTCGAAGGGCTCTAGCTCAGCGAGCCCTTTGTGAACGGCGCTGTGGATCCAGTCTTCCAAACTCTCGGGCCGAAACGAGGGCCGCCGTTGCCTACCCTCAAGCGTGCGGAGGCAGAATGCGTATTCGACGGAGTCAGCGAGAGCATCCCGAACCTCGGTAGTTTTTGGATCAACAAATTTCTCGCTGGTCTTCATGTGTCTCGCTCCGTGAACGTGCGCCCTGCGCCCGAAGATGATTGGCAGGGCCACTAACACCATCCCGTGGTGCCACCGCTAAAGTGGCACCCCCAACTACGCCGCGCCCTTTCGCGGCGCTTGTTCGATTGAGATCACTATTCCGCCCTCGCTGCGCGACGCAATGCCTGAGCCTGTTCAAGCAGTCTGTCTAGCACAAATATTTCATCCACGGTCGGCGGCTCTTCCAACTCCATGCATCGGATCAGGAAGGTTCTGACAAATTTCACGCAGAGGCTCGCATCGCCTAAGGCATGCAATTCATCGATACCGGCGGAGACCTTAAGTAGGGGCGCGTTGTCCTGGATCGGTACAGCGCAAAAGCCCGTCTCGATAGTCCTCTTCATCACACACCCCCGCAAGTTGCGATGGGGGCCAGAAGAGTGGCACGCGATAGTGCCAGCAGCACCCCAATAGCGAATAGGAGGCTGCAAAGCCAGTACAGGTTCGCATCCCCATTAGAGGACAGCCAGCGGCTCAAGCAGCCGGGGATTGTGAGGCTAACGGCTGCGTTCGGTTGCGTTCGGTTGCGTTCGACGGCCTGAAGCGAGGCCGGAGCCCGGGAGGGTTGAGTACCCTGGATAGGTGCTATTTGGGCCATGCGCGCCCGTTCACGCGCAAGTTCTATAATGCTGTGATCCATGATCGACTCCTAATAGTCGGTTTTGGTAGGCCGAGCTAGGGGTTCCAGCCCCTTTCTCGGCCGCTTTGTTTCTATGCCTCTGCTTCCTCACTCCTCCCTTGTGGGTGAGCCATTAGGCTCGGTTTTTCCGCATCGGCACGACCTTGCGGC
>NZ_JBFULB010000469.1:0-2170 GCF_056400545.1 Stenotrophomonas sp. P5_A8
CGCCTGACCCGGAACCGGCGCGGCGCGCACGCGCCGCCGCGCCGGCACCGGCCGCGGTCGATCCGGCCAAGGCACCGCAGCCCGGTCGCATGCAGACCAGCAACGTGCGCTCGGGCCAGCAGCTGTACGCGGAAAACTGCGACCTCACGGTGATGGCGACCGTCGGCGCGGGTGCCGAGGTGATCGCCGACGGCAGCATCCACATCTACGGTACGCTGCGGGGCCGTGCCCTGGCAGGTGCCCAAGGCAACACCACGGCGCGTATCTTCTGCCGTGAATTCCATGCTGAACTGGTCGCAATCGCCGGCCATTACAAGGTACTGGACGATGTCCCGGACACCCTGCGCGGCAAGGCCGTGCAGGTGTGGCTGGAACAGGACCAGATCAAGATCGCGGCGCTGGACTGATCCGGCGCCCACACAAAATGAATCAGGAGAAGTCCTTTGGCTGAAATCATCGTAGTCACTTCCGGCAAGGGCGGCGTGGGCAAGACCACCAGCAGCGCCAGCCTGGCATGCGGCCTGGCACGGCGCGGCAAGAAGGTGGCGGTGATCGACTTCGACGTCGGCCTGCGCAACCTCGACCTGATCATGGGCTGCGAGCGCCGGGTGGTGTACGACTTCGTCAACGTCGTGCACGGTGAGGCGACGCTCAAGCAGTCGCTGATCAAGGACAAGCGCTTTGACAACCTGTACGTGCTGGCCGCTTCGCAGACCCGCGACAAGGATGCGCTGACCCAGGAAGGCGTGGGCAAGGTGCTCAAGGACCTCGCCGCGGACGGCTTCGATTACATCATCTGCGACTCGCCGGCCGGCATCGAGAAGGGTGCGTTCCTGGCGATGTACTACGCCGACCGTGCGGTGGTGGTGGTGAATCCGGAAGTGTCCTCGGTACGCGACTCGGACCGCATCATCGGCCTGCTCGATTCGAAGACGCACAAGGCCGAGTCGGGCCAGGATGTGCCGGCGTTCCTGCTGCTCACGCGCTACAGCCCGGCACGGGTGGAAAGTGGCGAGATGCTGAGCATCACCGACGTGGAAGAGGTGCTGGGCCTGAAGGCCATTGGCGTGGTGCCCGAGTCGGGCGACGTGCTCAATGCGTCCAACAAGGGCGAGCCGGTGATCCTGGACCCCGAATCGGCGGCGGGCCAGGCGTATGAAGATGCGGTCGGCCGCATTCTTGGCGAAGAGCGTCCGATGCGCTTCACCACCGTGGAGAAGAAAGGCTTCTTCAGCAAGCTGTTCGGAGGGTAAGCATGGGACTGTTCGATTTCCTGAACCGGAAGAAGACCACTGCCGAAACGGCGAAGAACCGTCTGCAGATCATCATCGCGCAGGAACGCAGCCATCGCGGTGGCCCCGATTACCTGCCGCTGTTGCAGCGTGAGCTGCTGGAAGTGATCAAGAAGTACGTGAACATCGACGCCGATGCGGTAAAGGTGGATCTGGTGAAGGACGGGGAGCACGATGTGCTCGATATTTCCGTCGCCTTGCCGGAAGGTCCGCAACAACCCTGATGCGATAGCGCCCCTTCCCGTCCGGGCGGGGGCGCGCGACATGACCACGATGAACGATGCTGTGATCCAGACCGAGCCGCAGGTGACGCGGGTCGGCGATATCCGTTTCGACGATGCAGTTGCCCTGCTTGCGGCGCACGCGTTGCGTCTGCACCGTGTGGCCGAGGCTGCGCCGATTCCGGGCAGTTACTGGGGCGAGCCGGAGGCTGGGATCATCGGCAGCGATGTGTATGTGCGCGATGACACGCCAGTGCACTCGATGCTGCACGAGGCCTGCCACCTGATCGTGCTGCCGCCAGAGCGGCGTGCGCTGGTGCATACCGATGCCACCGATTCGGTGCCCGAGGAAGATGCCACCTGTTACCTGCAGGTCGTGCTGGCCGGGCAATTGCCGGGCGTGGGCAGTGATCGGCTGATGCAGGACATGGATGCGTGGGGGTATACGTATCGGCTGGGCTCTACGCGCGCGTGGTTCGAGCAGGATGCAGACGATGCCAAAGCGTGGTTGCTCGAACGCGGCCTTCTTCCTGCGTAAATCCGCATGCGCGGCCACGTCCGGGCGCGTGGCGACGCGCCCGACCTCGCGGCGACCTTCTTTTCACCCAGCGCAGTTCGAGCAGGATGCTGGATGCACTTGCCTGATTGATCGAACAC
>NZ_JBFULB010000470.1:0-2163 GCF_056400545.1 Stenotrophomonas sp. P5_A8
GGTGACGTTGCTCTGCGGCTTGGCCCCACCTTCGGCCACGCCGGCAGCGGCACGGGTGTGCAGCAGCTCGCGGTAGTAGGTGAAGCTCTGACCGGACACGGGCACCGACGGGATGAGGTCGCGGATGCGCAGCTCCTGGCGCGGACCGGCCTGCAGGGTCGGATCGTAGCTCGGCGGCACGATGCCGGCGCTGGTGACGATCTTCGTCTCCTGCATCGCGGCCATGTCGCCCTTGGTGATCTCCAGCTCGGCCGATGCCTGCTTACGCTCGGTCAGGGCCTTGTAGTCGTCGTGGCCCTTCACGAAGTCGATGAAGCCCTTTTTCTGGGCCGGGTTGCCGTGCAGGAGCAGGCCCTTCTCTTCCAGCTTGAGAACCTTGTCCACGACCTTCTGCACCTCATCGGTGGCCGTCTGGATCTGCTTCTTAAGGTCGGCAGTGACCTGGTTACCCTTCTCGATCTCGGACGAGGCGCTGTCGTACTTCTTCTGGAGGCCGGCAAAGCCGTCCWTCAGCTGCTTTTCGAGGCCTTCGCGGATCTCGTTGATGTTGTCCGGCATTAGTGCATTCCTTCAAAGATGGATTGGATGGAGTTGCCAAGCTGTTTCAGCTGTTCCACGGTCTCCGTGGCCACTGATCCACCGTCTCGGTGGATCGCGGGAAAGCCGAGTGAGGCGACGGCATTCGCCTCTTTCTGTGAGAGCCCCATGCGCTCGCGCAAGGCGCTCTCGAAACTGCGGATGTCCGACTTGACGTTGAGCACTTGGGCTTCGGGGTTCATGCCGAAGGGCACGACCGATGCCTCCCACAGCTCAGCCTTCCGGATGACGCGCACGCGGCGACCGCCTCGGTCTTCCATGGCGTCTTCGATCGTGTTGAACCCGACCGACATTTCATCGAGCGTGCCCTCCTTCATCAGCTCATACGCGTCTCGGGCGTAGCTGACGTTGAGGTTCACCTTTCCCTTGAGCAGCAGGCCGTTGTCGTCCTGCTTGAACTCGGCGTCGCCGATAAGACGCGTGAGGTTGTGATACAGGGCCAGGCGAAGGCGTCCCTTGCGAGTCGTCTTCACCTTCACGAAGGCACCCGGCAGGATGATGTCGCTGCCGAGGTCGACGTTGTTGAACACCGACGCGTAGCCCTCGAAGTTGCCGGCGTCGTCAGCCGATTTCACTTCAAACGGGCAGTCCAATTTACTCAGCATTTGCGCTGTCTCCGGTCTTGTCGTTGCCTGCTTCCCATCGGGTGACGCGGTTGTATTCCTCGCCATCAAGCGGAGGTAGGTTCTCTTTCTCCCGGACCTCGGTGATGCTCATCCAGCCCGAGCCGCCGGAGCCGCCGAGAGCGGCCTTGTAGTAGGCCGCGCGCGCCGCGCTGTCCGCCCGCAGCAACCCCTCGACCACGAATTCGACGAACATCGACCCGTCCGGACCGAACAGCTTGTCGTTGAGTTCATCTTCGATCGCGTCCAGGTATGGCTTGAGGCCGAAGGTGATAAACCCGCTGGTCTGCTGCTCAAGGTTGGAGCCCATTACCGACGTCGACCGGGCGCGGTTCGCCAGGTACAGGGGCACACCCCAGATGCCGGCGATGGCCTCTTCCTGGAACTGCTGCGATTCGATGAACTGGCTGTCCTTCTGGCTCAGCCCGGCGGCCTGGATCTTCGGCCCGCCCTGCAGGATCGCCATCTTGCCGATGTCGTCCACGTTGCCGCGGCGGATGTCGGGCATCTTCTCCAAGATGCTCTTCTGCTGCTCCTTGGTGAGGAAGTTGTCGTAGATGATGTAGCCGCCGGTGAAGCCGCCCTTGCGCATGAACCGCGCAGACCAATCCTGCGCGGTGCGCGCCAGGCCAAGCGTTTCGGCCTGATATTCCACAGGCGACAGGCCATTGATGCCATCGGAGCTAAACAGCTTGAAATGAAGCATGTTTTCCGGCGATACCGCAGTGCGATCGCCGGCAATGGTTGCCCAGTAGATGAGGTCGCTTTCGGTATCCACCTCGACCTGATCAGGACTCAGCGGGATGAGCCCAATCCACGCGCCATCATCGGCGCGGTGGATGATCGCGTAGGCGTTTCCTCGCAAGGCCATGTTCACCACCATGGCCTTGAGGAAGTTCAGCCGGGTGATGTACGGGTTGGGCTTGCTGAGCAGGCGTAGCAG
>NZ_JBFULB010000471.1:0-2139 GCF_056400545.1 Stenotrophomonas sp. P5_A8
GGATGTATTAGTCCTTGTCATCGCACTCAGGACAAGAACCGAGGTGCCGTGCTGATCAACAGGTACGAGCGCGAGCGAAACCAAGCGGATATCACCAAGGCCGCAGAACTTGCCAGCGTGCTTGATATACCTGTCGCATACCTCTTCGCTGAGGACGATGACCTGGCTGCCGCGATCTTGGCCTTCGTGAAGCTCCCAACCGAAGAGCGCCGGAGGATGCGAGAAGAGCTTGAGCGCTTGGCCGGGCAGCAGTCTGACTGATCGCGTCACGCGGCCAGCTTGGCAACTGCCGCCGCCAGGGTGTCCGGGGCCAGGTGGGCGTAGCGAAGAGTCATGGTGGTGTCTGCGTGTCCCAAGAGCGCGCGCACGGTCTTCAGATCCACTCCAGCCCGCACCAAGCGCGATGCGAAGTGATGCCGCAGGTCATGGAACCAGAACTGTTCAATGCGGGCGTCAGTGATCAGCTTGCCCCACCCCTTCTTGATGTCGCTCACCTCGAATACCTTGCCCGCACGGCGCTCGCCTGCTTGAGCGGTCCAACGCCGCAGGACTTCCACGGCTTCGGCGTTCAAAGGGATGTGACGTTGCCTCCCGGACTTGGCGTTCTCGGCGCGGATGGTCAACACCTTGGCTTCCCAGTTGATGCCCGCCCAGGTCATCGACAACAGTTCACCCCGCCGCATGCCGGTATTGATGGCTGTAAGGACCACCKGGGTCAGGTGATCGACATACCCGTCCAGCGGCAAATCAGGCAGAACCGCCTGCCGATACTTACGTCGGGCCGCATTGGCGTTCGCCCTGCCCCCTACACCAGYAAGATCGCGCGCTGCGAGTGCAGCTCGGAGCATTGCTTCTTCGTCCGGCGACAGGAGCCGCACTACCTTACGGCTTGCTGCTGATCGCCGTCGCATGCCCATCAAAGGATTGGCTTCGATCCACTTCCACTCGACCGCACGGGACAAGGCAGATCGGAGGCAAGCGAAGTCGCGCGCTACGGTAGCCTTGGTGACGGCATCCGGACCACTCACACACCCACTCCACCAACGCTCCATCGTGGGAATGTCGATTTCGATGATCTGACGACGCAGCAGCCACGGAAACACTGATCGGATGCGATCCGGGTACTGACGACCACCCTTGAGCTCAGCTACAGCCCAGGGTTCGAAATGTCGTTGAGGAGCACTTCGAGGGTGCAGCTGGTGGGCTTCGACTTCGCGAGTGAAGGCAAACCAGACTGAACGTATTCAGCTACCGCCTGCCGGGCTTGGTCTCGAGCTTGGTCGAGCGTCAGGTGCTCTACCGACCCTAATGTACGACGCTTGCCGTGCGCCCAGGTAACGATCCAAGCCTTGTGCCCTGAGGGTTGCACGCGAAGTATCAGACCACGAACCTGAGCGTCTCTGAGCTCATAGGGACGATCCTTGGGCTCAGCGGTGAGAACGATGCGCTTCGTGAGGGCAGCTGACATCGGACGGGTTGTCCGTAAGTGGCGATAGAGCCAACTTAGGACAGGATGCGAGGCGGTGTTTGGATGCGGATCGTCCGTGATGAACATATCTAGTGTTCACGGCAGAGGGGTGAAAGTCGATCCTGACTATCGAGCAGGACTATCTACGACTCAGCGTCATAGGCAGACGCGCCGAGATTCTCGACTCCGCGCTCACCAGCGAAAATGAGAAATTCAACAACCATCTCTTCTAAGTTGAAGACGCCTCCACAAGCAATGTAGCGCTGCTGCGAGATCTCAGACTGGATCCAATCTACTTCTGAACGATCAATGCGATTCCGGGGCAGTGAAACTTCACTGAACTCCGTATCAGCCAAGTCGATGGTAAGTATCCACCCCGGATTATCCAGCGTATCTATTTTGATACCGTAGGAATGCTCCCAATCTTCGTCACAGTGCCGCGCATACCATTTTTGCAACAACGAGATAGCGGTGTTCATAGATGATCTCATTTAAGCTTAGGCAGTTCTTCTGGCAGTGCCGGGCGTACGCCCTTCTGTCCTGCCTCCTTTACGTGAGGCGTTGCAATTGTAGCTCCATCTGGATTGGTGTGGGCCTTACCGGTTACATCAACACGTTTCACCTCTTGGTAACCGGATGGATTATTCGAATTCGGCTCGTAAGTCGCAGTG
>NZ_JBFULB010000472.1:0-2139 GCF_056400545.1 Stenotrophomonas sp. P5_A8
CATCTCATCCAGCATGTCCCGGCGGCAGCAGGGGCGAACGCCCGTGGCGGCGTCGGCATGCATGAACAACCAATGGGCGGCGTTGTCAGCGGTGGTTTCGGTGCGGATGGTGGAATAGCCGCGGGTAATGTTCAGCTTTTCGATCGTTTGCATGGCGATTTCCTCGGCGTTTCTGGCCCGGAGGGAGGACGGTGGGCGGCGGGCCGGACGGGTCCACTCGCCGCGATCCTACACCGCCGGTCACCCGCTCAACGCAAAGGCCCCAGCCGTCACCGGCTGGGGCCGTGGAATGCCTGAATGACCGCCGAAGCCTTACGGGGCGGGGGTATCGCGCAGCTCGCGGCGCAGGATCTTGCCCACATTGGTCTTGGGCAGTTCCTTTCGGAATTCGACGATTCTGGGGTGCTTGTAGCCGGTCAGGTTGGCSCGGGCRTGYTCCTTGACCATYTCGGCGGTCAGRTTGGGGTCCTTCTTGACGATGACCACCTTGACGATCTCGCCGGACTTTTCATCCGGCACGCCGACCGCMGCCACTTCCAGCACGCCGGGCATCATCGCGATCACGTCTTCGACTTCGTTCGGGTACACGTTGAAGCCGGACACCAGAATCATGTCCTTCTTGCGGTCCACGATGTAGAAGAAGCCCTGTTCGTCCATSCGCGCCATGTCGCCGGTGTGCAGCCAGCCGTCGGCGTCGATSGCCTTGGCGGTTTCTTCCGSGCGCTGCCAGTAGCCCTTCATCACCTGCGGGCCCTTGATGCACAGCTCGCCGACTTCGCCSGGGGTGAGGGTCTTGCCGTCGTCGTCCTTCACGCAGGCGTCGGTGGARGGGATCGGCAGGCCGATCGCGCCGTTGTACTCGGCCAGGTCCAGTGGATTGATGCAGGCGGCCGGCGAGGTCTCGGTCAGGCCGTAGGCCTCCACCAGGGTTACCCCGGTCACCTTCTTCCAGCGTTCAGCCACGGCGCGCTGCACGGCCATGCCGCCGCCCAGAGTGACCTTCAGCGACGAGAAGTCGATCTCATCGAAGCCGGGCGTGTTGAGCAGGCCGTTGAACAGCGTGTTGACGCCGGTGATGGCGGTGAAGCGGGTCGCCTTCAGCTCCTTGACGAAGCCCTTCATGTCGCGCGGGTTGGTGATCAGGTGATTGCAGCCACCGAACTTCATGAAGACCAGGCCGTTCGCCGTCAGCGCGAAGATGTGGTACAGCGGCAGGGCGGTGATGATCCACTCCTTGCCCATCTCGATCCCCGAGGCGGAGATCCAGGCCGAGGCCTGCTGCATGTTGGCGACCAGGTTGCGGTTGGTCAGCATCGCGCCCTTGGCCACGCCGGTGGTGCCGCCGGTGTACTGCAGGAAGGCGACGTCGTCGTGGTCGATTTCAACCTTGGGCAGGCTGTGGCGGCTGCCCAGCTTGAGCGCCTGGTTGAAGCGCACCGCACCGCGCAGGGTGTAGTTGGGCACCATCTTCTTGATGTACTTCAGCACGAAGTTCACCACCACGCCCTTGGCGCCGAGCATGTCGCCCAGGCCGGTGGTGACGATATGCTTGATCGGCGTGTCGGCAATGACCTGCTGCACGGTGTCGCCGAAGTTGTCGACCACCACGATCACCGCCGCGCCGGAGTCCACCAGCTGGTGCTTGAGCTCACGGGCCGTGTACAGCGGATTGACGTTGACCACGGTCAGGCCGGCACGCAGCACGCCGAACGTGGCCACCGGGTACTGCAGGCAGTTGGGCATCATCAGGGCGACGCGGTCGCCCTTCTTGAGCTTCAGCTCGCCTAGCAGGTAGGCGGCGAACTGCTCGACCAAGGCGTCGGTTTCACCGTAGGTGATGGTCTTGCCGAAACTGGAGTAGGCGGGACGGTCGCGATACTTGGCCACCGAGGTGTCGAAGACGGCGGAGACCGAATGGAACTCGTTGACGTCGATCTCGGCGGGTACGCCGTTGGGATAACTCTGCAGCCAGGGACGTTCCAGACTCATATTCCCCCTCCAGGAATCGTTGATGAGAGTGTGTTCTGGCCCTGAGTATCCGCCAGTTCACGTCCGGGCAGCATACCGGGCCGAATGGAAAAGGCGAAGGGGGCGTGAAGGATGGGGCGGGTGTGGCGACACGGCGAGGGTGTATCAGAC
>NZ_JBFULB010000473.1:0-2126 GCF_056400545.1 Stenotrophomonas sp. P5_A8
GTGGAGTCCTATCCAAGCATCGCACCGCCCCAGGTGACGGTGAGCGCCACCTACCCCGGCGCCAGCGCCGACACCGCCGAAAAGTCGGTCACCCAGGTGATCGAGCAGCAGCTGACCGGTATCGATCACCTGCTGTACTTCAGCTCTTCCTCGGCCTCCAACGGCCGCGTCACCATCACCCTGACCTTCGAGACCGGCACCGATGCGGACATCGCCCAGGTCCAGGTGCAGAACAAGGTGTCGCTGGCAACCCCCCGCCTGCCCACCGAGGTGACCCAGCAGGGCGTGGTGGTGGCCAAGGCCAACGCCGGCTTCCTGATGGTGGTGGCGCTGCAGTCCGACAATGCCTCCATCAACCGGGATGCGCTCAACGACATCGTCGGTTCGCGCGTGCTCGACCAGATCTCGCGTATTCCCGGCGTCGGCAGCACCCAGCAGTTCGGTTCCGAGTACGCCATGAACATCTGGCTCAACCCGGAAAAGATGCAGGGCTACGGCCTGTCCGCCAGCCAGGTGCTGGCCGCGATCAAGGACCAGAACGTGCAGTTCGCGGCCGGTTCGCTGGGCTCGGATCCGTCCCCGGAAGGCCACTACTTCACCGCCACGGTCTCGGCCGAAGGCCGCTTCAGCTCGCCGCAGGAGTTCGAGAACATCATCCTGCGCGCCAATGCCGACGGCTCGCGCGTGCTGCTCAAGGACATCGCACGTATTGCCTTCGGTGCGAACAACTACGGCTTTGACACCCAGTACAACGGCAAGCCCACCGGTGCCTTCGCGATCCAGTTGCTGCCGGGCGCCAACGCCTTGAACGTGGCCAATTCGGTCACCGCCAAGATGGACGAACTGTCCCCGAGCTTCCCGGCCGGTGTCAGCTGGTTCTCGCCGTACGACAGCACCACCTTCGTCAAGATCTCGATCGAGGAAGTGGTCAAGACCCTGATCGAAGCGGTCGTGCTGGTGTTCCTGGTGATGCTGATCTTCCTGCAGAACTTCCGCGCCACCCTGATCCCGACCCTGGTCATCCCGGTGGCCCTGCTCGGCACGTTCCTGGGCATGAGCATCATCGGTTTCACCATCAACCAGCTGACCCTGTTTGCGATGGTGCTGGCGATCGGCATCGTGGTCGATGACGCCATCGTGGTCATCGAGAACGTCGAACGCATCATGACCGAGGAGAAGCTGCCGCCCAAGGCCGCCACCCAGAAGGCCATGACCCAGATCACCGGCGCGGTGGTAGCCATCACCGTGGTGCTGGCGGCGGTGTTCATTCCCTCGGCCCTGCAGGGCGGTGCGGCCGGCGAAATCTACAAGCAGTTCGCGCTGACCATCGCCATCGCCATGGCGTTCTCGGCGTTCCTGGCGCTGGGCTTCACCCCGGCGCTGTGCGCGACCTTCCTCAAGCCCACGCACAACGACAATCCGAACGTCGTCTACCGCACCTTCAACAAGTACTACGACAAGGTCAGCAACACCTACGTCGGCCATATCACCTCGGCGGTGAAGCATGCCCCGCGCTGGATGATCCTGTTCGTGGTGCTCACCGCGCTGTGCGGTTTCCTGTTCACGCGCATGCCGGGCAGCTTCCTGCCCGAGGAAGACCAGGGCTATGCGCTGGCGATCGTGCAGCTGCCGCCGGGCTCGACCAAGTCGCAGACCAACGCGGCGTTCGCGCAGATGCGTGGCGTGCTGGAGAAGCAGGATGGCTTCGAGGGCATGCTGCAGGTGGCCGGTTTCAGCTTCGTCGGTTCCGGCGAAAACGTCGGCATGGGCTTCATCCGGCTCAAGCCGTGGGCCGACCGCGACGTCACCGTGCCCGAGTTCATCAACAACATGAACGGCGCGTTCTACGGCATCAAGGAAGCGCAGATCTTCGTGGTCAACCTGCCCACCGTGCAGGGCCTGGGCCAGTTCGGCGGCTTCGACATGTGGCTGCAGGACCGTGGCGGTGCCGGCTACGACCAGCTGACGCAGGCGCGCAACATCCTGCTCGGCAAGGCCGCACAGGAAAGCGACCTGCTGACCGGCGTGCGCCCCAACGGCCTGGAAAACGCGCCGCAGCTGCAGTTGCACGTGGACCGCGTGCAGGCGCAGACCATGGGCCTGTCGGTGTCGGACGTGTACAGCAC
>NZ_JBFULB010000474.1:0-2125 GCF_056400545.1 Stenotrophomonas sp. P5_A8
CTGTTGGAGGGCGGCCAACTGCGCGAGCTGCTCTAGGCCCGCTCGTGCCTTGGCGAAGGGGTCCTGGGCCACCGCAGCTAACCCGGTTCCGCATGCGGGACAGGCGGTTGCGCCATCGGCCAGAGCCAGCACCGCCTCGTACAGCTTGGCATACGACACGTCACCGGCACGCGCGGCCAACTGCTCGGTGGCGGCCCGCCACAGGCCTTGAAGGCGGTACGCCTCGTCTAGCAAACCCTGCAGACGTGCCCGTGTCACTTCATGAACCGCTGGAGGGACGGCGACGAGTTGCGCCTGCACGTACGGAAGCCGCCCTTGTTGCTGAGGCGTGCCAAGCAGCCAGTCGACGCAGCCCTGGTACGTCGCGTCGGGCGGCATGCGTTGCGCCAACGCCTGTTCCATGCCCTCAATCGCTGCGATCTTCTGTGGATAGGCGGCAATCGTCTGTTCGGAATTCGCCAACTGCAAGCGCCGCTGCGCTAGCTGGGCGGCTTGGACTCCGGCAAGCATCAGGTCTTGGTCGAGAGTGGGATTGAAGCCGCGCACGAAGTCACTGAACTGATCCACGCCGAATAGGGTGGCAATGAGCTGTCGCTGGTCGCCCGGTGTACGGGCCGCGATGCGCGCGAAATCATCGAGGCGATTTTTCTCGATGAAGCAGAAGCGGTACTCCGCCTCGTCGGGCTGCACGACTTGGGCCCGCTCTGCCGCCCCGGAAGAGAGAACGGGCGTGACATGGCGCCGCAGCCGGGCGTTGTTACAGTAGGTACGCTGGTCGACTCGCTTGACCTGGGCTTCGCTGATGGACCCGAGCATCGCAACTTCCAGCGCCTCGCAGAAACTGCTCTTGCCCGTGCCATTGGCGCCATAGACCAAGGTGATGTCATGGCTGAGGTCGAACGTTTCTTGCCGCATGAACCCGCGGAACGGGCCCACCTCGAGCTGAAGAAGGCGACCAAGCGCCGGCCCAGCGTCGGGGCCGTGGCCGTCTCCTTGGTACGCCACCGGAGTTTGCGCCAAGTTGGCTATGGCCAGCGGCGCTAGGCGGCCGGATCGCCTGCGGCCCGCCGCGCCAACCTCAGCCAGTGACTGCAAGTGATTCAGCACCAGGTGCGCAAGTCGGCGCACATCGTCGTGCACTTGTCGCTGCGCCAGGTGCGCCAGGAAGCGGTGGTACTCGGAACGAATGCTCGCCATGCAGCCCCTCTACACAGAAGGACGCTGTCGGTTGCGCCCCCGGGTTTTGTTGATCAGCCGCCAGCGCCATGCTCACAGGCGGGTGTTGCTTCTATTCGTGATCGGCCGAATCGACCTAAGTGCACAAACTATGCACTAAAGGGGCCACATTTGGAGATTTGCTTAGCCTATGGTTTAAAAGCATAACCCTTCGACATGAACGAACTATGCGGTACATGTACACCATAGTTGGTACCTCAAACGCCTCGATCTGCACAAACTATGGCTCATTTTCGACACGAACTATGGTCTCCGACCCAATAGCGCCTTGCGCGTGCTGCCACGCCCCTCTGCAGCTTGAAGGACGCAGGCCCTTCAACTGGACACCCGGAACTGAATAGCCTCGGAGATGAGTAATTGCTACCCAGTGCCTGGGACCGGCTTAGGAGTTGGCCGTCTTTTGGGAAGCTGCCCCAAAGACCGGCCGCCGAGGAGCAAGGTTCGGGGAGCACGCTCGAGCGGGAGACCACTGTTCGCTGTGGCTATACTCGCGCCAGCATGGGGCGCTCGAGGGCGTAACGATGGGACGGGCAAAGCACGAATGGATGGAGGATCAGGAGAGAGGCTGGAGCTCTATCCAGCGGAGCACCTGCGAGGAATGTTTGAATCAGGAGGATGTCTGGCGACTGTCGAGAGCCAACATTGGCGAAGGCGAGTGCGACTACTGCGGCAGGTGCAACATCCTTGTTCTTCCTGTCGAACACGTCCAAGAACACCTCTATGAAGTGCTGGGAAGGTACTACGCCGAACCTGCAAACGCGGGCACTCCCTGGATGGAAGGAGCATGGATCGTACCCACCTTCGACACGGACGAGGTTCTGGAAAAGCTTGGCTTCTATCCGACCGACGAGCTGCGGGAGGATATTGTCGGGGCTGATGTAACTGGATA
>NZ_JBFULB010000475.1:0-2113 GCF_056400545.1 Stenotrophomonas sp. P5_A8
GCCGTTGCCCACGTCGCCATAGCCGAAGTTCTGCGGATTGGCGGTGGCGAAGTCGACCTTCTGCCGGCTGTAGCCCGGCGTGTTGATGTTGGCGACGTTGTGGCTGGTGGTCGCCAGCGCCCGCTGGAAAGCGAGCAGGGCGCTGGTGCCGGTGGAAAGTACGCTGGACATGGGTTACCTCAACGACGGATGACGCCCAGCCCGGTCGGGCTGGCGGTGCTGGCAAAGGTCTCGCCCAGGCGCTGGCTGGCATTGCCCACGGCGGCGATCGCGCGCTCGATGGTCGGGCCGCCGGCAATCGCGGCGATCTTGGCCGCGTAGCTGGGATCGGTGGCGTAGCCGGCCTTCTGCAGGCCCTGGGCGAAGCCGCGGACATCGCCGCCGGCCTGCAGCGCATTCTGGTAACGCGGGCTGTTCTTGAGCAGTTTCACGTAGTCGGCAAAACTGTCGCCAACCGAGGTGTAGGCGCGGAAGCTGGCGGTTTCGTTGCGGCGCACGCCGTCCACGTATTCATGGGTGCCGCTGGTGGCGCGTTCGCCGCTCCAGCCGCTGGCCTTGATCCCGAACAGGTTGTGCGAGCTGCCACCGCCGTTGCGCTGCACCAGCTTGCGGCCCCAACCGGTCTCCAGCGCGGCCTGGGCGACCAGCGCCTTGGCATCCACGCCCAGTTCGCGCGCGGCCTGCTGGGCGTGGTTCCAGATGCTGGCCACGAAACCTTCCGGCGTGTGCGGGCCAAGCTGGGCGGCAGCGGTGTTGGCGGCCAGCGTATCGACCGCACTCGGTCCCCGCGCGGCGGCCGTACCGTTGACGTCGCGCCAGCGGTCATCGGCCAGCGCGGCCCAGTTCTGTTCGGTCGGATCGCTGACGCCGGACGCCGCCGAATACGGATCGGAACGGCCGATGGCCTCGTGCATCTGGCTGCTCTCGCGGCCGGCGATCAGATCCAGCGCACGTTCCATCGGCTGCAGCACCGTTGACGGATCGGCGCCGCGCAACTGCTGCAGCATCTCCACTTCGCTCGGCGTGCCGGCCGGCATGGTCGAGGCGGGCAGCGCCATCGGCGCCGCCGCCGGTGCGTTGAGCCGGTATGCGCGCAGCGCGGCGGCCGGGTTCAAGGCGGTGTCGGTCGGCTTGGCGGCCTCGGCCTCGGCGCCACCCAGTTGACGGGTGATCATCGCCGACAGGCCCAGCCCGCGCCCACGGGTCATCGCCTCGGCGATCTTGTGGTCGTACATCTCGCGGAACATGGTGTTTTCGGCGGGAAACAGCGAGTCGCCGAAGCTGGCATCGCGCATGCTCTTGACCAGCATCTGCGCGAACTGGCCTTCCAGCTGGCGCGCCACCTTGTCCACCTTGGCCGGGCTGTTGGCCTGGGCCGGATTGAGTTCCAGTGCCGGGTTGATGCGCATGTCAGATCACCTCGAGCTCGGCGCTCAGTGCGCCGGCCTGCTTGAGTGCTTCCAGGATCGCAATCAGATCGCCAGGTGCCGCCCCCACCGCGTTGACCGCATGCACGATCTCGTCCAGCGTGGTGCCGCCGGTGAACTTGAACATGCGGCTGCCATCGTTGGTGGCGGTGATGGTGGACTGCGGCGAGGCCACGGTCTGGCCGTTGCCGAAGGCATTGGGCTGGCTGACGTTGGTGTTCTCGTTGATGGTCACGGTGAGCGAGCCATGCGAAATGGCCGCCGGGCCGACGCGCACCTGCGAGCCGATCACGACCGTGCCGGTACGTGCGTTGACCACCACCTTGGCCGGCGCGCTGCCCGGGGTGAGTTCCAGGTTTTCGATACGTGCCAGCATCCCGATGCGGGCGCCCGGGTCGCTCGGCGACTGCACCGATACCGTGACACCGTCGATCGCCCGCGCTGCGCCATCGCCGAAGGCAGTGTTCAGCGCGGCAACCATCCGCGAGACCGTGGTGAAGTCGTTCTTGTGCAGGTTCAGGGTGATGTCGCCACCGCCGTTGAACACGTCCGGCAGTGCACGTTCGACCGTGGCGCCATTGGGAATGCGACCGACGCTGGGGACGTTCACCGATACCCGCGAACCGTCCTTGCCCTGCACGCCGAAGCCACCGACCACCAGGTTGCCCTGGGCGATCGCGTAGACC
>NZ_JBFULB010000476.1:0-2103 GCF_056400545.1 Stenotrophomonas sp. P5_A8
CGCTCGATCTGGCCTTGGGTCTCCTCCAAATGGGTCTCGAAAGCGGTGGCGAGTTCTGGGTTGGACGCAGCCCGGGCCAAGCGAGGCAGAGCTTTGGTGAGCTGTTTTTCAGCGCTGTAGATGTCAGACAGCTCGTGGATGAAGAGGTCTTCGGCAGTCTTGATCGCCATGTCTGCGTTCCTACGGATGGGTGGGTGTTAGACGCTATGCTTCGTGGTGTTAGTTTTCATCTGGTTATCGTGAAGCTGGGCTACACACCAGCCGGCTCCTCCGTTTCTTCATCGCAGGCCCCGGGCATGCATCGGTCCTTCTTGGCCTTCAAGTGCGCGGCGGTCTTAGCGAGCTGTTCGTAACGCAGGCGGATCTCTTCCAGCCGGTCCTGATCCATTTGTTCAAGGTTGAGCAGTTCGTCATTGGCGTTATGAGTGACGCGAATCAACTCGTCGAGTTTGATGTGAATTGCTGCGGTGTCGGCGTTTTGGGTGTGTTGTATCAGGAACACCATCAGGAAGGTGACGATCGTCGTGCCCGTATTGATGACCAACTGCCAAGTGTTGTTGAAACGAAACAGCGGGCCGCTTCCTGCCCAGACGATGACAACGCCCAAAGCAGCGACAAAGGCGCTCAGCGAACCAGAAGCCTTGGAAACGCTGCAGGCGATCCGGTTAAAAAAGACGTTTCCCATAGTGCTCATTCATCGGCTGTGGTGGCAGGACCATAGGAGTTCGGTCGTCTTCGCGCAGTGAGCACGGCGGCAAGAAAAAGGGAACAATCTAAATGGTTCAGCTTGGGTGAAGTAGGCCACGGATTTGAGCCGYCCACCCCCAACTTAAGGAAATTTTTACAACGTTATCGCTCGTTTGTGACGCCCTTGGAACGAACCTTTTATTCCTAAACGAAATGAGGGCCGGGCCATGAATCCTGCCATCGTGCGTCGGTTAGAGATTTGGGCATCAATGAAGGGATTTCGCCGTCTTACCGTTGGCCAGGCCGCAGAGCATCTGCAGGAATTAGTGCCTGGATACCCAAGCCTGGGGGACGGGCCCTCGGTGGTTTCAGCCGACGGCTGCCGCTGGTTCGAGCATGAGATGGAGGCGGTGGCAGATGCCGTTTTCCAGGTTGCGAGCTGCTCAAGCGACTTGGAGGAGACGCTCGAAGGCGATGATTGGGACGTGGATCGGGACAGTGAGGGAAGGTGGTCCGTCCCAGCCGTCTGCAGGCGGGAGTGGACGGGCAGACGCCCCCGTTTACCGCCCTCGTTACAAGGTTGGTTTCTGCGCTGAGACGCCCTCAATAGACGGTTCACGGGGCGGCGACGACACAGACGATACAAGGGAAAGCGGCCGAATCACGGCCAAAAAGGATCGTTATGGCTAGGCCTATCTGGAGTGGATCTTTGTCGTTTGGTCTCTTGAACATCCCGGTCTCGCTGATGTCGGGGGAGCGCCGCACTGATCTGAGCTTCCGGATGCTGGACTCCCGAGACAAGAAGCCGATTCGGTTTGAGCGGGTGAATGCGGACACGGGGGAGGAGGTGCCGTGGAAGGACATTGTTAAGGCCTTCGAGTATGACAAGGGCAGTTACGTCGTCGTCGAGAAGGAAGACATCGCCGCGGCCGCTCCAGAGACCCACGAGTCCGTCGATGTAGAGGCGTTCGTCGATGCATCCAGCATTGGTCTGCGTTTCTTTGAGAAGCCATACATCCTGGTTCCTGGGAAGAAGGCGGAAAAGGGCTATGTGTTGCTCCGGGAGACGCTGAGAGAAACCGGAAAGGTCGGCATCGCCCGAGTGGTGATCCGCACCCGCGAATACCTGTGTGCGGTGATGCCTGAAGGGGACGCTTTGGTCCTGATTCTGCTTCGGTATCCGCAGGAATTAGTAGCGCCCGATGACTACAAGCTTCCGGCTGGGCAGACTGGCGACTATAGGATCGCGCCGAAGGAAATGGAGATGGCCAAGCAGTTGATCAACTCTATGACCAGCGAGTGGGCACCGGACAGCTATCACGACGAGTTCCGCGAGAGGCTATCTGCGATCATTCAAAAGCGAGTAAAAGATGTCGGTGCCACCACAAAGTTTGAAGAGCCCGTGCATCCAGAGGA
>NZ_JBFULB010000477.1:0-2089 GCF_056400545.1 Stenotrophomonas sp. P5_A8
GCCTTTGATAGTGACACGCTGCTGAAGGTCGCCTCCCGCAGGGCCCACATGTTGTGTTTCAGCCGGTCAACGTCCGATGGAATCGATCTGTTCGCTGTGGCCTATGCATCCGCGTTGGGCYTGGGTAAGTCCAAGGTTGAGATGGAGTGCCATCGCCTGATCCTGGGCCTCGTGGGTCTGGTCGGCGACAAATCTCCAGAAGCCAAGAAGAAGATTGGCCTGCCGCCCGGTGATCTTGAGGCGTACCTGCGCAAGCTGGCCTCGTATCGCAAGCAAGGCGGAGGTGGAAGGGATGCGACCTGGCTTGCCGTGGCCAAAAGCGACGATAGCTTCAAGATCCGGACGAGCTCTTCGCTGGAGCAACTTCTGGAACCTCTTCAAGAACGTGCCCAATCCCCTGCTCATCGTGAGGATCGCAGTGTCTGGCGTGGGCCGACACTCGGAAGTCGAGAAGATGACGAGCACGACCGGTGATACATAGAGGGATCAGATTGAACCCGCTTCACCCAGATGCACTCAATGAGTGCATCTCGAAGCGAGGCCCGCCGGCAGGAGGTTCGGGTTTGCAAGCGACTGTCCTCTCGGACTGGGATGTCGGTCGTATGACAACTGATCCAGCCGATAGCAGCAGAGTTGTTACAGAAAAATAATTCTCCCCTAAATATTGAGGCCAGCACATCGGCTTTGAATTCGAACAGGAGAAACCTATGAAATCAAATAGCAACCTTGAGACCGCAGCAGCGGCAGCAACATCCATCAAACAATTGAGTGCAACATGCTTCAGGCAGGACACCGTCCTGGTAGCATGCAAGGACGCCTCAGAGCACCAAACGCTTCTCGCGCTTGCCCAGCAAGCCTTGAAGGACGGGCACATCCTCAAGATTACGGACTATCAGCAGTCCGGATGCCTGGACATCCGCATCGAGTTCCGTCGACCTCCCATCCTGACGAAGGAGGTGTCGCCACAGAGCCAATGATGGTGGGTACTCAGGCGCTGGATACACCAGCGCCTGGCGACCTGTGATTACTACAACCTGGCTCAAGACGGATTGGCCTCCAAGCACGCTGCTTGCGGTGGATGGTTGCCGATGCCTGTCCTGACCCAAAACGTTTAGGGATCAGGAGCTACTTATCACAGAACTGCGCCCTCAGTACTTGACGCAATAATTTGAGGCCGACTCCCGTTGCCCAGGCATGATCCGTCCCCGCAGACGTTCGTCACCCCCCCCGCCGGAGCAACCAACGGCGTACCACTGCTGCGGCTTACGGCTTCCAGCCTAAAATTTTTGGGCGGTGGCGTACCGCTGCGGACATCACACACTCCGTGTCAATTGCATTGGGCACCGGTGCGGGGTTACGGGCTTGCCAGCTGAAGAGCATGGAGAGAAGCCGGCATTTGTCTAAATGAAATGGCGCTCGGTCTTTGGGTCGGGTGATTTGACTCTTTCTCAAAACCCTAAGAGTATCTGGGCTACTCCATGGAGGGAGTTTCCTTCAGGAGTGATATTGCTGGCGATGTCCACCAATGGCTCGCCAGGACATATTAACTGCCAAGGAGGGGGCCATGGCGGCTCGATTCGACACGCATCCGCAATATGTTCCGATCATCAAGTGGCAGAAATTCGAGCAGCGCGCATTGTCCGAGCTGGTTGCTCCAGTGGTGGGGCGAACCCTGCCGTGCATCGAGGTTCGCTTGCCTGGGCAGCACGCATCCATGCTCGAATCCTATGCTGATGTATGGAAGCAGCCAGCGCTGATTGATTACTCCAATCCGGATGGCGACCTCAATGCCAGCCGCATCAAGGAACTCAACGAGTTCTTAAAGGTGGTAGGCGGCTCAGGCAAGCTGGTCACGCCGGTCCTCAACCCCGTCACCGCGGCAAAGGACTTCCCGGCCATTGGGCCATCCCTAGGGAACAGGAAGATTGCCCTTCGTCTGCGCCTGGCTGAGCCAGGCGATGCGCCAGACGCAATCCCAATTGTTAAGGCCGCCCTTGAAGTCCCCGGACTACGACAACGGGTGGAGCGACTCATCGTCGACTTGGGCCAGACACCGGCGATCTCTGCTGCAAACCGACCGGTGCTGGCG
>NZ_JBFULB010000478.1:0-2084 GCF_056400545.1 Stenotrophomonas sp. P5_A8
ATCGCCACCTGCGCCGGAATCACCAGCGCCGCCAGCAGCACCTGGAAGATGCGCTCGCGGCCGGCGAAACGCAGCTTGGCGAACGCATAGCCAGCCATGGTGTTGAGCAGCAGCGAGCCCAGCGTGATCGCCAGCGACACGCCCAGGCTGTTGATGAAGTTGTTGCCCATGCCGGTGCGCGCGAACAACTCGTGGTAGTTCGCGGTGGTCACCGAGGACGGCAGCAGCGGCGGCGGGAAATGCGCCGCCTCGCCAGTGGGCATGAACGACACCGACAGCATCCACAGCAACGGCGCCAGGCTGACCAGCGCCAGCACGGTCAGGCCCCCATTGATCCACCATGCATGCCAGCGCGACTGGCCGATTTCACGACTCATACCAACTGCCTCTTGCGGCCGAAACGCAGCATGACGCTGGTGACGGCCAGGATGATCAGGAACAGCAGGAACGCCACCGCGGAGGCACGCCCCAGGTTCCACCACTTGAAGCCTTCTTCGAACATGAAATACAGCACGCTGACGGTGCTCTGCAGTGGGTCGCCGCGGGTCATCACGTAGGGCTCGGCGAACAGCTGGAAGTAGCCGGACACGGTAATCACCCCGACCACCAGCAGCACCGGGCCGAGCATCGGCAGGGTGATGTGCAGGAACTGCTTCCAGCGCGAGGCGCCGTCGATGCGCGCGGCCTCGTACAGGTCATGCGGGATCGCCTGCAGGCCGGCCAGGAAGATCACCATGTTGTAGCCGAAGTTCTTCCACACCGCGAACAGCATGATGGTCGGCATGGCCCAGTTGGGATCGCCCAGCCAGTCGATCGGGCTGATCCCGAGGTGGCCCAGGCCGTAGTTCACCAGACCGTAGCTGGTATGGAACAGGTAGCGCCAGATCACCGCCACCGCCACCAGCGTGGTCACCACCGGGGCGAACAGCGCGGTGCGGAACAGCGCCTTGAAGCGCGCGGCCGGGGCGTTGAGCAGGATCGCCGCACCCAGCGACACCGCGATCGACATCGGCACGCCGACGATCACGAAGTAGGTGGTGTTCCACAGCGACTTCCAGAACATCGGGGTCTGCAGCAGGTCGATGTAGTTGCCCAGCCCGACGAAGCGCAGGTTGCCCCCGTCGGCCAGGGAGTACAGGTCGAAGTCGGTGATGCTCAGTGCCAGCGCCGAGAACACCGGGAGGCCGAAGAACACGCCGATGACCAGGATGGCCGGGCCGGCGAACATCCAGCCGGCGAGCGAACGCTGCTTCATTGCGCCGCCCCCACTGCGCTGGAATGCACGCCGGTACCGGCGGCCTTCTCCTGCGCATCGCGTTCATGCATCCAACGGCGCTTGGCGAGGACCTTGTCCACGCGCTTGTCCAGTTCCTTCACTGCCACATCCTGGTCGAGGCCACCACGCACCACCTGTTCGGTGATGATCCGCATTTCCTGCACGATCCGCTCCCACTCCAGCACCTTCGGCGTGGGCTTGACGCGTTCCAGCTGGTCGCGGAACGGCTGCGCCAGCGGGTCATTGGCCAGCGAGGGGTATTCCCAGGTGCTGCGCCGCGGCGGCAGGTCGCCGATGATGGAATGGAAACGTTCCTGGATCGCCGGGCGCGACAGGAATTCGATCAGCTTCCACGACGCTTCCTTCTGTTGCGAGGAGCGGAAGATCACCAGGCTGGTGCCACCGGCGATGCCTGCGCCCGGGCCGTCCGGACCCGGCAGTGCGGCGGTGCCCCACTTGCCTTCCAGTTCCTTGGGCTGCAGCTTCTTGAACTCGCGGATATTCCACGGGCCGGACAGGTAGAACACGTTGAAGCCGCGGAAGAACTCATCCCACACGTTGGAGATCTGCGTCTCGGACATGCGCGGTGCCCAGCCCTGGGCGAACATGTTTTCGTAGAAGCCCAACGTCTTGCGGAAGCCCGGGCTGCTGAAATTGCCGCGGGTGTCGTCATCGCGCAGCAGCGGGTCGGGCTGCTGCAGGGCGAAGGACAGCTGCTGCTCGAACTCGTTGATCGGCATCAGCACCGCATAGCGCTTGGGCCCCTGCATCTTCTTGATGGCCGCCATCATCTCGTTCCACTCCGCCC
>NZ_JBFULB010000479.1:0-2078 GCF_056400545.1 Stenotrophomonas sp. P5_A8
GTGTGTCGGCATACCCAAAGGCAGCCACCCATGGGGTGGCTCTACCGGTGGTCGGCAACCGTTTTGGCGGCCAGCACCCGGTACAGCTGATCCAGCGCCTCCACCTTGGCCTGCAGATGCTCCGGCTGCCCGTCATTGACCACCACGTCATCGGCCAGCGCCAGGCGCGCCTCGCGGCCGGCCTGGGCGGCGATCATCCGGTCGGCCAGTTCGGCGGTGATGCCATCGCGCTGCAGCAGGCGTGCGTGCTGCACGGCCACGGGCACATCGATCACCAGGATGCGGTCCAGCCACGGGTACTGTTGGCGGCCGCCGGCTTCGGTCAGCAGCGGGATGGCGGCAACCGCATACGGGCCGTCGGCCTGCTTGCAGGTGTCACGTAGCAGTTGGCGGATGGCCGGGTGGGTGATCGCTTCCAGTGCCTGACGGTCCTGCGCGGAGGCGAAGATGCGCTCGCGCAGGGTGGCCCGGTCCAGGTTTCCATCGGTCAGCAGGATGCTATCGCCGAAGTGCGCCGCGATACGCTCTAGGCCGTCGCTGCCGGGGGCAACCACGGCGCGTGCTGCGACGTCGGCGTCCGCCACGGTAATGCCCAAATCTTCGAAGCGGCGACTCAGCTCGCTTTTGCCGGCGGCGATACCGCCGGTCAAGCCGATGATGTAATGAGACATCGGCCGGCCCTCAGCGTAGGCCGGCAAAGCCCATATAGGCGTTGATCAACTGCTCGCCCCACATGAACACGATCCAGCCCGCAACCGCCAGATAAGGTCCGAACGGGATAGGGGTGGCACGATCGCGACCGCGCGAATACAGCCAGACCGAGCCGATGATCGCGCCCACGATCGAGGACAGCAGGATGATCGGCAGGATGCCTTTCAGCCCGCACCAGGCGCCGAGCGCGGCCAGCAATTTGAAATCGCCATGCCCCATGCCCTCCTTGCCGGTGATCTGCTTGAACAGCCACCACACCGACCAGAGCGACAGATAGCCGGCCAGCGCGCCCAGCAGGGCGGGTTTGGCGGGCATGTACAGGTTGTCGCTGGCCGCGATCAGGCCCAACCACATCAGTGGCAGGGTCAACTGGTCCGGAAGCAATTGGGTCCGCAGATCGATCCCGGACAGGGCGACCAGGAAGCAGCTCAGCACGATCGCGCCGAAGCCCTGCCAACCGAAGCCGAACTGCCAGACGCTGGCCAGCACCAGCAGGGCGGTGACCAGCTCCACCAGTGGGTACTGGATGGAGATCGGGGCGTGGCAATGCCGGCACTTGCCGCGCAGGACCAGCCAACTGAACAGCGGGATGTTCTCGAACCAGGCCAACTTGTGCTTGCAGTGCGGGCAGTGCGACGGCTCCACCACGATCCCCGGCGGCGGCGGCTCGTAGATGTCCGGCTCTTCGAGCACTTCGCGGGCGTCGCGCTTCCACTGCCAGTCCAGCCGCTTGGGCAGACGCAGGATGACTACGTTGAGGAAGCTGCCCAGGAGCAGTCCCAGACCGGCCGCGGCGGGATAGCCGAGACCGGGATGCTGGTCGAGAAATGCCATTGTTACCTTAGCCGACGACGGCGCCGAGTTTGAAGATGGGCAGGTACATGCCGATGACCATGCCGCCGACGATGGTACCAATGAACACCATGATCATCGGCTCCAGCAGGCTGCTGAGGGCATCAACGGCGTTGTTGACCTCCTGCTCGTAGTACTCGGCCACCTTGAACAGCATGGTGTCCAAGGCGCCGGCTTCTTCGCCGATGGCGGTCATCTGCACCACCATGTGCGGGAACAAGTTGACCTGTTTCATAGCCATGTTGACTGGGTAACCGACCGACACGTCATCACGCATGCGCAGCACTGCCTCTTCATACACCTTGTTACCGGTGGCACCAGCAACAATGCCCAGAGCTTCGACCAGCGGCACACCAGCCTTGAACGTCACGGCGGTAGTGCGGGCGAAGCGGGCGATGGCGCTGTTGTTCATGATCTGGCCGATGACAGGCACCTTCAGGATCAGGCGATCCATGGTGTGTTGCTTCGACGGGGATCGCTTGTAGGCGTAGATGAACCCATCGATAGAGCCGCCC
>NZ_JBFULB010000480.1:0-2075 GCF_056400545.1 Stenotrophomonas sp. P5_A8
GCCTGCAGGCCTCCCATCGAACCACCCGCAACCATGCTGATCGACCGCACGCCAAGTTCGTCGGCCAAGCGCATCTGGGCACGCACCTGGTCGCGGATGGTCAATGCAGGAAATCGCCTGCCATAGCGCTGGCCCAAGCAGTCGATCGATGCAGCGCCAGTACTTCCATAGCAACCACCCAGAACATTGCTGCACACGATGAAGTCGCGCTCCGGATCGAATGCCAATCCCGGGCCGAACAACGGCGACCACCAGTCATCGGCGTCCGGCGAGCCAGTGAGCGCATGGCAGATTATGACGGCGTTGTCGGCGGCAGGAGACAAGCGCCCCCAGGTACGGTAGGCAATCGTGTAGCCATCCAGCTCGCCGCCCAGTTCCAGGTGAAGCGGGGAACTACTCGAACACAGGCGTACCGGCGTCGAATACGGGGATGGCATCACGCTGCCTGCGCCGGAAGAACGCTCGGAAAATATCTGGAGCCCAGGCCGACATCACCTTCCCCTGCATGCCAGATGAGCGGAACGCGCCTCGATCCAGTGACTGACAACATAGAAGTCCTTTTCTTCACGTCACGAATGTTCCGAAAGGTGCAAGTCTGCAGGCCCGATGCCGCTCGTGGCCCCAGCATGCAAAACCTGTTTAAACCGCCTCGGCAGTTGATGCCATGCACCGAGCCTTCCGTAAGTGTGCCGACCATATCCGAGGCCGGCGAAGGCCGTCAACATCGCGAAGCTGAAGTCCCGCACAGTTTATTGGCGGCGCATCTGAATGTCAGGAATTTCCTATTGACAATCCTCCAGTAGCTTGCCTTATAGTCAAGCGCTACCACTCGCACGATGCGGGGACTAATTATCACGGATGATTTGCCTTCTCAGCCGACGCAACAACGCACAGTGTGACCGTCATCACTGGCTTGCGTCGCAAGGGTCCGGGCGRCATGCCCTCACGACGCAGATTGAAGCACACGAAGTTGGCCGCGCATCGCAGAAGGTGCGATTTCGCGCGCGTGTCCGCTTGAGCGTTCCTCACTGCCCAATACGTAGCGATTGCCGCCTCAACTGAACTCCATGACACTAATCAACCATTCCCGTGCTGCATTGCGACGACACGCCCTTTATCTGGCATTGCTGCCATTGGTTGTACCCGGGGTGGTCAGCGGTCAGACCTCCCCGCCGGCAGCCGTTCGAGGCCAAGCAGCTGACGGCAACAGCGACACTGCGATACCCGCCTCCGGGGCACCTGACAGCGCCGCTACAACCGCTGCGCAGGCAGCGACCAAGTTGTCCGCAGTCAATGTCACGGCACCCAATGATTCCGACTCGCGGCGTTATGAGATTACCAACCGCGTCGTCTTCGGTCGCAAGGAGATCGAGCGTCACAACGACAACAACTTGAGTGACGTGATGCGTCGGCTACCCGGCGTAACTGTGTCACCCATCGATGGTGTCCGCATGCGTGGATTGGGCGGCGGGTATGTGCAGATTCTGGTCGACGGCAGCCCCGTTTCAAGCGACTTCTCACTCGATTCAATCAGCCCGGATCTGATTGAGCGCATCGAGATCCTGCCTACGGCTGTCGCCGAGTACAGCACCAAGGCAATAGCCGGCACGATCAACGTGGTGCTACGCAATCACGGCAGCACAGTGCAGCGCACCCTGAAGCTCAATGCGGGCAAGGACGGTGGAGAATGGTACCCCAGTGCAAGCATGCTGCTGTCGGACAAGCACGGCAATCTTTCCTGGTCGCTGAACGCAGTGGCGAGTCGCCCCAAGAGTCGCATCCATGCGCTGATAACGGACAGCGAATCAGATGCTGACGGAAGCATCGATAGCCTTCGCAAGACCAAAGAACTTTTCAATGGAACTACCACCACATTCAATCTCGCGCCAAGGTTGAACTGGAAGTTCGACGAAGACAACGCACTTACCTGGAACAGCCTTGTGCAGCACTCGAGGGAAGAGTGGACGCGTGACCGCCAGGAGAATGTTCTGGTGGGCGGCCCCACCGACTATCCCCGCAACGTATGGATCAATGACTCCCGCGCGTGGTCGGGCCGAACCGACCTGAACTGGAAG
>NZ_JBFULB010000481.1:0-2063 GCF_056400545.1 Stenotrophomonas sp. P5_A8
CAGCAGTGTCCTTACCCTCTTTCACCTCGGGAAAGGTGAAGTCTGCCTCGATCCATAGGCTGGCGGCTTTGCCTTCAATCGGCGCCTCCCCTATCGCCACATGGAAGTCGGAGGGCAGCACTGTCCGCATGGTCCCTGTGGTGCCAAACATCCGGGCCAATGCTGTCAGCACGGCTGTCTTACCCGCACCGTTAGGTCCAAGTAGGTAGGTCATCGAATCGAGCTTGATTTCAACCGGGTCCGGACCGAAGGACCAGAAATTGCTGATCCTAACGACTGCCAACTGCATGAACATCCCCTGTTCGACGCCCCCTGCGGGCACGCCATCGTATAGCTAGCGACGATCTTCTGCCACGCTATGATCCGCTTAAGGAATGCCACTCACAGCCGATAAGGCCTCTGTGGTGGAGTGCAAGGGATTGGCACGACATGGTCTCGCGCTCTTCGAGCATTGACAGACAGAATGGACTCAATATGGCCGCAAACATCCAAGAATATGTCGCAGAGCGCGGCATCAACCATCTCGTTCACTTCACCCGAGAAGATAACCTTGCGTCGATCCTAGAAAATGGCCTTCTCCGCCGCGATCTCTTGACCCCGGGCGCTGGGGTGGTCTTCAATGACGAGCTTCGACTAGATGGAACTTCAGCCGTATGCTTATCCATCAGCTTTCCCAACTATAAGCTGTTTTGCAGGCTGCGGAATAGCAATCCTGACGAGAAGTGGGTAGTGATTGGCCTTCACCCTTCCGTGCTCTGGATGCTACGCTGCGCCTTCTGCACCTCGAACGCTGCTTCCAGTGCAGTCACCGGCATCAATATTGAGCAGCGCATGGGCCTAGGTGCTCTCCAAGCAATGTTTGTTGACTGGGAAGACAAAGTGAGGGCCAACCTTGGCCTGACTGCTTCCGTTCCGACCAACCCTCAGGCTGAGGTCTTAGTGCTCGATTCGATCCCAAGAAATTTCATTGTCGGAGTCGCAACGAGCAATGAATCCACCGCACAACGCCTCCGAGTAAGTCACCCGGGCGCGAACGTCTTGTCGTTCCCGAACTTTTTCTATCCGCGCGCTGACTACCAACATTGGCAGGCGAGCTAGTGGCTACACGTCCCATCTTCATGCCAAGCTTCGATGGGCCCATGCTCGTCTCTACTCGCCATGTGGAGTTTCAGTGGCACCCAGGCATGGCCATAAGCCAGTCTCAGAAGTCCATTGCATCACTTCACAGCCAAGCTCAGCGGCAGCTTGGTGTTGATCGAGTTTTGGAGATATCTAGCAAGTCACCTGATCCGCTAGGCGTTGATCTGAGTGCCTTTAACTTGATGATCAAGACAGTCAAGCATGAGCGGGAGTTCAGCTTGGAGTGCGCGTTTCAAGCAAGCAAGGTCTTCGAAAATGGCGGACCTTACAAAGATCTGCTGAACGCGCGCTCCCTTGACGCCAAGCGCGATCCGCGCTTGAAAGAAAGCGGCCGATTGATAAAGTTCCACTTCTTCAATGTTGATTGGGAACTGGAACCAAGAACAGCATTTTATGACTGGCTGTACATCAACGCGCTGCACAAGCAACCGGACCTTGCCAAACTCGTGCTCACATACCGCGCGTTTTCGGACATTGCATTCAACCCGGACAAATCGATCAACTGCCAAGCCTATGCGGCGGCGCTTTATGTCTCGCTTCATGAGCGAGGATTGTTGAGCGAAACAATGCTCAAAGACAAGGGCCTATACCTGTCGACCATCAAGACCGGCGTCATTAGTAATGCACACGAAGATAGCACCATCCAAAGCCCATTGATTTGAGTTTTTCGCACTTTTATCTCGATTAGCATCATTTTCCTCCGAGTCTTCAACCTCTATATCCCGGTCGCCTGTCTCAAAGGTGTATCCGCTTGACTGGCCGCCCAACACTTGAAAGCATGCACATCAAGACAGGGGGTGTCTGATGGATAGAGCAAAGGATCGTCGAAGTGACCAGGAATACACGGCCCAAGAGGTGGCGGCCCTAGATCCGCTTGCTCGTCGTGCATTGAAGCCGCATCTGCGTTGCCCCTATTGCGAGGC
>NZ_JBFULB010000482.1:0-2059 GCF_056400545.1 Stenotrophomonas sp. P5_A8
GCGCTCGTTCCTGGCATGCTACTCCGCATCTTCCCAGCACCTAGAGGGTCGCTGTCGACTGATCTCATCGCGGCGTTGACACCTCCGGGGCTTGGCTTACTCCAAGTGCTAGCAGGGCCGCGGCATCTGATGCTCGCTGGATTAGAGGCAATCCCCTAGCCAACGAGGCATCTCTTTGGCTCTCGTGCCCTAAAAGACAAAGACGACCATCTTCTCGGCAGGCGCGCCGGGCGGGGCAGGCACCGAGCTCAGCAAGCGCTCAAACTCTGCAGTGTCCGAGTGGTGGAGCACCAACGGATGGTAGTCGGTGCAACTTGCGGACGGCACTCGGCCTGATGTATCCAGATGGCAGCTGTTGACGATTGTGATGCTTATCCGCAGCTCTTCCTCATGGGCCTGCGCATGCAACGCAGCCGGGCAAAAGCCGAAGAGAAGTGCGGTGTACAGGGCCGTCCGATTGCCCGGCGCAGTCGTGTTAGGTTTCATGCGATTGTCCCGTATCGAGCCTCTTCATCAGGGAGGCAAAGCGCGCCCCTGAGATGGCCTGCCGATTGCAGCATTTTGGACAGCTGAGCACGACTCCTCGACTGATTTGTTCCAAGCCGCTGGATGGAGATGTTGCAGTGAACTCAGCGGAACATCCCTGGCACTCTGCGGTCACCGACCTGAGTTCTTCCAAGATTTCGTCCCTGTAGCTGGCCTTACCTACAACAGAAAGCAAACGGAATGCGCCAGTATTTGGCATGGCTCGCGGCTCCTTGGCGAGATCGACTGAGTGGGCAATTGGTTCGGCTCATGACCGACACCACGGCGCTATGTTATGCGTCGACGACCCTTTCACCGGTGAAAGGCCCGTCGACACGGCGTCTAAGTCTGGACCAAGGGGCAGGGGCCAACAGTGAGTGTGGACGTGGATGTGGCCTACAGGTCGTTCGCGCAGTCGCTCAGGCAGCGCCCAGCAATTGGGGATGGTTCCTCGACGCTCTGGGCTTTGCGTGCGCGCAATGGCCGGCGGAGGGAATTGTCCCAATAGTTAAGTGGCCCTTCTGCTGCGCACGTCCGCAGCACGAAACCCAAGCCGGACGTGACTAAAGCTCGGCCCTATCCGGCCGCTACTCGTGTATGGAGGACACATATCAGGACGCCAGCCCGCATAGCCCTCGCGAGTCGGCGGCCCTGCGCACCCTCGACGTTGAGCTATTGTTTCGGCTGGAAATGACGGCCAGGCAAGTTAGGGGGCTATTTGCTCACCCCGGTTGGGCGGGGCAGGAGGCCCAGAGTTCGGAATGGGTCGTTGATGAGGTCTGGACGGGCCCAGCTTGGGGTGGGCAGCTACTGAAGGACGCTGTGGGGGTGATAAAGAATTCTTTCGAAGAGGTGGCGAGAGCGCCCATTTTTGGGCCTGCTTCGAAAGCAACCGCATTGGAACGTGAGAGCCTGCTTCGAGCCCGCCTGCTGGCCTATCCTGCGGGACGCGCGATCTTCATGCCGTCGGGACTAAAAGATGGCGAGGAGAGATTCTTCACAATCGTCGTTGGGTACATTGCGCGGCATCAGATCAGCGTCAAAGAGGACGTATTCGTTGCCAATTGGCTTTTGCAACATCCGGAACAGCTTCAGCAGCTTTTTGAGCTGGTCCGACGCTCCCAATCAGCTGGTATGGATCCTACGGTGGTTGCGGAGGCATTCTTAGGTCCATTCCTTCAATGACACCGCCACGTTTTTGTGGCTAGTACGCGCGGAGACAGTGGTACGTCGGTTGGTAGGTTTCCTTGCCCGCAGCAATCGGCTGGTTTCGCGATTCCTTGTCGAGCACTCTGCCGCCTGGGGGGCGAAAGAGGCACCAATGATAGTCCATAGCTACGCCAAGTCACCGTGCGTGGGAAAAGCGTAGACAGCGCCGAATAGGCCGGCAGGCGGTGGCCTTGTGGTGGTTTCCTCCTAAAGCCCAGTCGAGAAACCATCACGATCGCGGCTACTCTTTTAGTGTTCTTGTTTGCTCTCGATGTGCTCCGGTAAAGGTTGCCCGTCCTAGCCGAGTAGTCACCTGCCCTCTGCC
>NZ_JBFULB010000483.1:0-2050 GCF_056400545.1 Stenotrophomonas sp. P5_A8
TACACCTAAGTGCGCTCTTGCATTGTTCTTTTAAGCATGTTTTTTTGAGCGCTCATTGAGCGTTGCACGTTCGTACATTTTCAGATGCGAGCGATCTTGACGGCACCAACTTCTTTGGTTGACTGGTTTCAACCTCATGAAGGAATTCACCATGACCGCAACCAATCACTACCATGAGCGCATCCAGAGGGCCACCGAGCGGCTCGCCCAGCTTCAGGCGCGCGAGCTGTTGGCATCACAACGTCAAGCGAGCAAAGCCAAGCAAGCACAGCGTCAGGAAGAAGCACGCCGCCGCCGGCGTGTCGCAGCGCTGGTTTACTTGGCTGCAGCGGAAACACTGGATGACGCAGAACTGTTAGGCGCGCTTTTGATCCACCAGCAGAGCCGCACAGATGACGAGATCCGAAAGGATGCTTGCGTCGTCGGCAAGGCGAAGCTGCAGGACTCCGCTGCTCTACATTGAAGCGTTCGATCTGATCCAGGTGCTGGCCGCCCAGGATGGACGGCCAGCCTAGTGGCTACTTCTTCTTGCCCTTGTCCGGGGCCTGACTGAGAGCCGAGCCAGCGGCGGTCTTGGAGTTCTTGCCTGTGCTGCCGCTCTTCAAGACTTTGCTGGCTGCGGTCGCTGCCTTCGGACTGGTTTTCTCGTTCTTGGCCATATTCCTCTCTCCAGGTCAGTCACCGGCTGGTGACGGCCATAAGCTGCGCTCGAACCGGCGGCGAAGCAAGTGACCTAAACGAGCTCTCACTCAGGGCTACACGTTGTCTTTCATATTCGCCGGCCGAGCCAGCGCCACCTTAACCGCGCCTCGGCGCGCATTCATTTACCCGTCCCGCATTGGGCGCTTGTCAAACATCCACCCCAGGTGCAGAGTTACGCGATCCACAGGGGGATGGGCAATGGAACGCTCGGAGTTTGTTATTGATCGCAGTTTGTATAGCGACGAGGTGGTCACTAGGGCCGCCCACCGCCATACCGCAAGCTGCGCCGTAGAGATTTTTGTCCGAGGCAATGACTTGGTGGTTGCTCTGCAGCCGCGGCAATGTCCGGTGTCGGCGGAAGAATTGCGCGCACAATTCTTCAACGACCTTCTGGATGAGCGCCTGCGCGCCCTGGTGCGTGTTGAGACTCAAGGCCTCCAGCAAGAGCTGGTTCGCGCCGCACTGACCCAGGCGATGCCGTCCGGCGCGGTGGTGCCGTGAGATTCAGGCCAAAGGATGCCTTCAGTCCTTCACCGGGCTATCAACTGCTGCCGATGCGTTTCAGGCGGCTCCCGTGGGACCCTCAGAAGGCGTTCGTCTCCTCAATGGCGGGCGATTGGCTGCTCATGGGCATGGAGGACCTGCAGCGCTTCGTTTCCCATGAGCTTCCGGCCCAGTCGCCGTTGCTCGCAGACTTGCAGGCCCGGCACCTTGCCGTTGCGGATACAAGCCGAAGCTCGCTGGCCCCGTTGCTCAGCCAATACCGAAGCCGAAAGTCCTACTTGGTGGGCGGACCTGCCCTGCACATCTTTGTGGTGTCCTTGCGCTGCCACCACACCTGCAGCTATTGCCAGGTGTCCCGCCAACAGACGACCGCAACCGAGTTCGACATGGCGGGAACACATGCTCGCCATGCCGTAGAGCGGCTATTCGAGTGGCCAAGCCAGGAGCTGACCATTGAGTTCCAAGGGGGCGAGCCTCTGCTCAACTTCGAGCAGGTGAAGGCCATTACGTTGCTCATCGTCGAGCGCAATCGGTTTGAGAACCGGAGCCTGCGTTTCGTTCTGGCGTCCACGCTCCACGACTTGAACGAAGCCCAGCTGGATTTCTTAGAGGAGCACCGATTCAAGCTCTCTACGTCTTTGGATGGCCCGGAGTGGCTCCACAACGCCAACAGGCCCAGACCAGGCCGCGACAGCTACGCGAGGACCATCCAAGGGATCGATCTAGGTCGGCGTCGGCTCGGCGAGGACGCGGTGTCGGCCCTTACGACCCTGACCAAGCGGAGCCTGGAGGTTCCCGAAGCCATCATCGATGAGTATCGGAAGCTCGGCCTGCACTCCATCTC
>NZ_JBFULB010000484.1:0-2036 GCF_056400545.1 Stenotrophomonas sp. P5_A8
CTCAGGTGGTGGAGGTCACCGCTTTGGGGCGAAACACGCCTCAAGCTGCCGATGCCGGCTATGTGAGCGCATCGCTCGCCATGGATGACCTTATTTCGAGTACGGGCGTGCATCAGAGAGCGCTTGCGATGCCCTCATTCATGGACAACGTGCTCATGCAGGGGCGACCACTACGAGATAGGGGCGTCTTCTCTCTACCGATACCCCGAGATCTTGAACTGCCGTCCTGTTCGACAGACGACATTGCGGCAGTGGCGGCGAGGTGGCTGCTCGATGATTCTTGGGAAGGCCAAGCCGAGGTCCCCGTGCTTGGTCCTGAGAATATCTCATTCGATCAGATGGCAAGGGTGATGAGCGAGGTTCTCGGCCGTCACATAGCCTATGAACAAATTTCCCTTGCCAGCTACAAGGACCAGTTCGAACGCTTTGGCTTCTCGCGCGCGATGGCAGAGGGGATGGCTTCGATGGCGCGTGCAAAAAGTGAGGGACTTGATTTGGGTGTGGAGAGGACAGCACAGAACAGCACGCCCACAACCTTCAGAATGTGGTGCGAGAGCACCCTCAAGCCTTATCTGTCGGGACCATAGCCGTTCAACCAGGTAGGCGTGTGCCAAGATCCCAATGTCAATGTTATCTCGTCGTCTGGCTTAGAGCCGGTCGCCCCCGCATCCAGCGTCGGCATTTCAGGGTTCCCGTGAGCGCGATGCCGAAGGCCCTGCTGGAACGCGCTTTGGCCTTGCGTCACCACGGATGGCTCGCTTAGGCTGCAAGCGCTGAACTATAGCCGCGCCGCCCCCCCCCCCGCTGCACCCGCTCGATGGAGTCCGAGCTGGGGTCGAATTGGATGGATGGGCGCGGACGCTTGCAAGCGCGCGCCAGGGATCGAGTGGACGAACATCCTCGGGCTGGCTCGATGGGCGCAGTTGCCTAAGCGATGGGTGCGATGCATCGAACAGCGATTCTCAGCAATCGACGCCGTCTCGGAACTGGGGCAGGGGCCAGTCGGCCATGGTTCCTGTCACCCCCCCCCACTAATATGGGAATTGCCAACAGTTATTTAAACGTGGGGTTCGAACATGAAAGAGTGGGCTCTTGTTCAGATCGCTTCTGGAGCCCACCCCCCCATGTCCATCGCCCGTTATGCGCCGCCGCGCAAAGTTGTCGCCGCCCTCCTGTCTGCCACACTACTGTTGGCGGCCCCGCTGACCTCTGCGGCGCAGGACAAGGCATCACCACTGCGCGATTATCTGACGGCCAAGCGCGCTGCCATCCAGACACAGTCGGCGCGGGTGGTGCCGCCCACGAAGATCCATGCCAAGGTCACCGCCGAAAGCCGCTCCGGCGTACGCCGCCTGCGCATCGGGTCCACCGGCGAGTTCCAGTACATCAGCGACAGTGGCCGCAATTACGCCGGCTACAACCTAGGCGCCGGTTCTTGGGATTCGCTGGTCGGCACGCTGGCCAGCTCGGTGGCCGATGAGTACATCGTGCAGGCGGCGGTGCAGGGCGTGCAACTGGATGCGCTGGATGTGGTGTTCACCAGCATCCCCGAGCGCAAGAGCGAGACCCTGACGTATCCCAACAATCTCTCCTACGTGGCCTACATCGACTCGCCGGCCACCGATGCGCAGCTCGAAACGCTCAAGCGCGCGGTGCACGCCAATTCCTCGGCCATTGATCTGGTGACCAAGCCGCAGCAGGTCAGCCACGCCGAGGTTGAGTACATCCATAGTGCGCCGGTGCGCGATCCAAAGCTTCCGCCAGGCCTGCGGGATTTCATCACCGAGGAGAAGCGCCCGGCGGTGCTCGCCAGGCAAGGCAAGCCGGCCGCCGGCAAGGAAAAAGCATCCGAGCCGGAACCACTGGTGGCCCGTGCCCATGTCGAACCGCGCACCGGACTGCGTCGCGTGTTCTTGGGCAAGGACGGCTACCACCAGCAACTGCACGACAGCGCGACCGGCCTGCTGGGCTACGGGCTGGCACCCACGGTGGAGGAACACCTGCTGGGCGTGACCGGCACCTGCCTGACCCACATT
>NZ_JBFULB010000485.1:0-3667 GCF_056400545.1 Stenotrophomonas sp. P5_A8
TTATAGAAACCGAGCCGCTTATCACGTAGTAAAGGGTGCCAGCGGGGTCCCCGGGGCGGAACACATCGGTCCGCGCGGGGTAGCGGCGGCGATGGCTGTGGGCCAGAAAACGGTCGATGGTGGCGATATCCAGGGCCAGTGGACTTGTGGCAAGGCGCACAGTTGACACGTTTGAGGCGCTCCCTTTGCTCATGAACAATTCACGGCTATGTGCCGCGAGCTTAACGATCCGGTTTGTTAAGGGCAAACAGAGCACACCTATTCCTTTCGATGCAAGTTTCGCCCCCGATCACTTTGCCCCATAATTGCGCCTTTCCCACCACTCACAGGATCCACCGCCGTGGTCAAGCCGTTGCCTCGCCTGAGGTTGCAGGGTTTCAACAACCTCACCAAGGCGCTGAGCTTCAACATCTATGACGTGTGTTACGCGCGCACCGAAGAAGAGCGTCAGCGTTACATCGAATACATTGATGAAGAGTACAACGCCGATAGGCTTACTCAGATCTTGACCGATGTCGCCGAGATCATCGGCGCCAACATCCTCAACGTGGCGCGCCAGGATTACGATCCGCAGGGTGCCTCGGTGACGATCCTGATCTCTGAAGAACCGGTGATCGACAAGAAGCAGGCCGGCAAGGAGTTGATCTCCGATGCCGTGGTCGCGCACATGGACAAGAGCCACATCACTGTCCATACCTACCCGGAGACCCACCCGCAGGAGGGCATCGCCACGTTCCGCGCGGACATCGATGTGGCTACCTGTGGCGTGATTTCCCCGCTGAAGGCGCTGAACTACCTGATCGAGAGTCTGGAATCGGACATCGTGATCATGGACTACCGCGTGCGTGGCTTCACCCGTGATGTAAAGGGCAAGAAGCACTACATCGATCACAAGATCCACTCGATCCAGAACTTCCTGGCCAAGAACATCAAGTCGCGTTACGAGATGTTCGACGTCAACGTCTACCAGGAAAACATCTTCCACACGAAGATGCACCTGAAGGACTTCGACCTGGACCAGTACCTGTTCGAAGAGAAGGCCAAGAACCTGTCGTTCAAGGAACGCATGAAGATCGAGGCGCTGCTGCGTCGCGAGATCGAAGAGCTGTTCCACGGGCGCAACCTGACCGAGTAATACCGCTGTGACAGCCGCCCCGGGCAACCGGTGGCGGCGCTGCACCCGGCGGGATGGCCCGCCCCGTGATGCCCGGATCCGTGCAGTACCGGTGCCAGGGAAGCCAATCGACGACGGTCCGGTGTGAAGACACCGGGCCGTTTTTGTTTTTTCACAGGAGTACCCATGCCCTGGATCTATCTGCTGCTGGCCGGCCTGTTCGAAATCGGCTTTGCGATCGGAATGAAGTACTCGGAGGGCTTCAGCAGGCCGCTGCCCACCCTGGCCACCGTCGGTGCGGCGCTGGTCAGCCTGTACCTGATGAGCCAGGCGATGAAGTCGATCCCGGTCGGCACCGCCTATGCGATCTGGACCGGCATCGGCGCCCTCGGCGTGGCCACGCTGGGCATCTTCCTGTTCGGCGACAGCGCCTCGCTGCCGCGGCTGGCCTGTGTGGGCCTGATCGTGGCCGGCGTGATCGGGTTGAAGCTGGTCGGGGGCTGATCGGCGCGTCGGAAGGACGTCGCGCACGCACCCCCGGTGGTGCCGGCCGCTGGCCGGCAACGCGTGCATCCAGATGGGTTCATGAGGTTGCCGTCATCACCTTCGATGCCAGCGCCATCACCGAGGGAATCGGGAATGGCAGCTTGCGCGCGCCGGCATGTTCGGCGTGATCGGCATGGCGGGCCTCGTCGATCTTCATCACCTTGAGGATCTCGCGACTGCGCAGGTCGGCAGGGGGCAGGGTGTCCAGGTGTTCGTCCAGATGGGCCTCAACCTGGCGCTCGGTTTCCACCACGAAGCCCAGGTTCCAGCCATCGCCGCGCAGGCCGGCCAGCGTACCGATGGTGTAGCTGCCGGCGTACCAGATCGGGTTGAACAGGCTCGGGCGGCTGTCCAGTTCCCGCAGGCGCTGGGCGCACCAGGCCAGGTGATCGGTCTCTTCCTGGGCCGCGTCGAGCAGGTGGGCACGGGTCTGCGGCTCCTGGGCGACCGCGGCCTGGCCGAAGTACAGGCCTTGGGCGCACACCTCGCCGACATGGTTGATGCGCATCAGGCCGGCGGCATGGCGGCGCTCGGCGCTGGCCATCTGCACGTCCGGCGTGGCCTGGGCGGGGTAGGGGCGGCTGGCCGGCGGGTTGCCGAAGACCGTGTCCAGGGCGCGCTGGGCTTCGGTCAGCAGGTGATCGAGCGGGGTGATCTGGCGGGTCACGGTCATGGCGGGGCGGCGTGCAGCGGGGGATCGTCGATTCTCGCCCCCTGGCGGCGGTGTGCCAAGCCACGGCAGGGGTCAACTTGCATGTGCGGGGTCGCGCCGGTACAATCCCGCCTCTTCACAACGCGTGGCAGAGTTCCGGCCGTTCAGCGCCGCAATGAGCCCGACCTACTTGAGTTCTTTCATGAGCACTTTCACTGCAAAGTCCGAGACCGTCCAGCGTGACTGGTATCTCGTCGACGCTTCCGGCAAGACGCTGGGCCGTCTGTCCACCGAGCTGGCCCGCCGTCTGCGCGGCAAGCACAAGCCGGTTTACACCCCTCACGTTGATACCGGTGATTACCTGGTTGTCATCAATGCAGAAAAGATTGTCGTCACCGGCAAGAAGCTGCAGGACAAGCTGTATCACCGTTTCACTGGCTACATCGGCAACCTGAAGACCGAAACTCTGGCCCAGGCGCTTGAGCGCCACCCGGAGCGCGTCATCGAGACCGCCGTCAAGGGCATGCTGCCGAAGGGCCCGCTGGGCCGCGCCATGTACCGCAAGCTCAAGGTGTACTCGGGTTCCGAGCACCCGCACGCCGCTCAGCAGCCTCAGGTTCTGGATATCTAATCATGGCTATCACTCAAAACTACGGCACCGGCCGCCGCAAGTCCTCCACCGCCCGCGTGTTCTTGCGCAAGGGCGCCGGCAACATCACCGTCAATGGCCGTCCGCTGGACGAGTTCTTTGGCCGTGAGACCGCGCGCATGATCGTGCGCCAGCCGCTGGAGCTGACCAAGAACACCGAAAGCTTCGACATCATGGTCACCGCCGCTGGCGGCGGCACCACCGGCCAGGCCGGTGCGATCCGTCTGGGCATCGCCCGTGCGCTGGTCGAGTACGACGAAACCCTGAAGTCCGAGCTGCGCAAGGCTGGCTTCATGACCCGTGACGCCCGTGAAGTCGAGCGTAAGAAGGTCGGCCTGCACAAGGCACGTCGCGCCACCCAGTTCTCCAAGCGCTGATCCATCGCGCCTGGCGTGGGATCTTTCGGGATCCCGCTGGGAGGACAGCAAAAGCCCGGCCTCGGCCGGGCTTTTCCCGTTTGTGGGATGCCGCATTGCCAAGGGCGGTGCAGGGTGCCAGAAACAGGCCGGTAGAGCCGAGCCATGCTCGGCTGCCGTCGCCATCGCCATCGCCTCTGCCTCTTCCGTTGCCATTGCCCGATATCCAAAGCCAAAGCATCTGCTCTGCGCATTGGCCTGGCTGGGTCGGCGCGGGTGGATTGTCGGGACACGCTGCAAGTACATCCGTGTAAGCTCCGTCGCCGCATCCATGCGGCTCAGGGTCCCGC
>NZ_JBFULB010000486.1:0-2024 GCF_056400545.1 Stenotrophomonas sp. P5_A8
CTACACCACCACCCACGACGCAGACGTATCCACCTAACGCCTGCTGACCCACCTGGGCGGCAAGCTACCCGAGTACATGGTGCCGGCTGCCTACGTGAAAATGGACGAGATGCCGGTGACATCCAACGGCAAACAGGACCGCAAGGCACTGCCGGCACCGGATGGCGAGGCCTACCTCAGCCGGCCGTACCAGGCGCCGATCGGCGAGATCGAAACCGAGCTGGCACGGATCTGGAGTGAAGTCCTGGGCGTGGAGAAGGTCGGTCGCCATGACAACTTCTTCGAGCTTGGCGGGCATTCCCTGCTGGCCGTGCGCATCATCGAGCACATGCGCCGATCGAACCTGCAGGCGGACATCCGCACCATCTTCACAACACCGGTGCTCGCGGATATTGCCGCCAATACCCAAGAATACGGAGAGATCGTCCTATGAGCCTTGCCTCACTTCACGCGCTGCTTCAGGTTCGGCAGGCCTCCATCCGCCAGGTCGACGGCAAACTGTCCCTTCGTGGTCCCGGTGCCGCCTTGAAGGACCGCGAACTCATCGATCTGATCAAGTCCAATCGCGACCAGATTCTCGAAAGGCTCGGCGCGGGCGAGTCCTTCAACTACGAGCAGGATGAAAGCGAAGCGATTCCGGCCAACCTGCTCGAGCCGGGTGTGGACAGGATCGTCCCCGAGCTGCTCCCCTTGCTGGACATCACGCAGGAAGAGATCGATCAGATCGTCGCTTCGATGGATGGCGGCGCTGCGGCCATCCAGGATATCTACCCGCTCACCCCACTCCAGGAAGGCATGCTCTTCCACTACCTGATGGCCGACAAGGGCGACCCCTACCTCATCTGGAGCATCTACAACGTCGAGGATCGAGCCACTCTGGACGCCTATGTGGATACCTTCAACCAAGTCATCGCGCGCCACGACATCCTGCGCACCTGCCTGCGCTGGGAGAATCTGCGCGATCCTGTCCAGGTGGTGGTGAGGGAAGCCAAGGTCCAGGTCGAAGACGTCGATCTCGACCCGGGCGACGGGGATCTCATCGAGCAGATGAAGACACGCTTCAGCCCTACCCACTACCGGCTTGACCTGCGGACGGCACCACTGGTGAAACTGCTGGTCGCCAACGATCCGCATAGCGGCCGGCTGATTGTCATGCAGCTCATGCACCACCTCACCACTGACCGGACGACAGGTGACGTGGTGACCTCGGAGATCATCGCGATCATGACTGGGCAGGCGCAGAGCCTGCCAACGCCGGTTCCCTACCGCAACTTCGTCGCCCATGTGAAGTCAAGCCAGCAGGACAGTCGACCCGATGCATTCTTCAAGCAGATGCTGGGGGACGTACAGCGCACCACTGCGCCATTCGGCCTGCTCAACGTGCACCGGGATGGATCAGGAATCGTCGAACGCAGCATCGTACTCGGCGAGGACATCGTCGCACGGCTGGCCAGGCTCGCCCGCTCCGAGGGCCTAAGCATGACCAGCCTCATGCATGTGGCATGGGGACATGTGCTGGCGAAAGTCTGCAACACCGATGCACCGGTGTTCGGTACAGTCATGTTCGGCCGACTCAAGGCCGGCGGAAGCAACGAGAGAATTCTCGGAGTTTCCATCAATACGCTACCCGTGATAGTGCATGTTGGGCAATCGGTCATTGAATGTGCGCGACACATGCAGACTCTACTGGCAGAGCTCCTGCATCATGAGCATGCCCCACTCACCGTCACCCAGAAGGCCGCCAACCTGCCCAACGGCGTTCCACTGTTCACCTCGGTGGTGAACTACCGCCATAGCAGCTCCCGTGATCGTCCGCTACTGGACGCACCCGTCGTTCCGGAAGCCGGCATCAGCTTTGTGGAACAGCATGAGGGAAACAACTACCCGCTCACGCTTTCAATCGACGAGTATCAATCCGCGCTCAAGCTTTCGATCCAAGCGGCTAGAGGCATCGACCCCGATCAGGTGCTGTCCCTGATTCGCAATGCAATCATCGGCATCATAGATGCCATTGGGAACCATCC
>NZ_JBFULB010000487.1:0-3533 GCF_056400545.1 Stenotrophomonas sp. P5_A8
GGTGCAGCGGGCGCGGCTCGGGCAGGTAGTCGGCCAGCACCGGTTGCAGGCGCCCGGCGGCGATGTCCTCGGCAAGCAACACTGCCRGTTGCAGGATCAATCCCGCACCGGCCAGGGCGGCGCGGCGCAGGCCGTCGCCGTCGTTGCAGAGCAGGCGCGACTGCGCCGACCAGTCCTGCTCGGGATGCCCGCGCAGGCGCCAACCATGGCCACCACGCCAGGCCAGGTGGGTCAGGCAATCATGATCGCGCAGGTCCGCCGGGTGTTGGGGAAGGCCCTTGCGCTGCAGGTAGGACGGCGCCGCGCAGATCTGCATGGCATACGGCGGTAACGGTCGCGCCACCCATTCGGCCGAGCCGATCTGGCCCATGCGCACCACCGCATCGAACTGTTCTTCGATCAGGTCCACGCGCCGGTTGCTCAAGTCCAGCCCCACGGTCACCTGCGGGTAGGCGGCCAGGTACTGCGCCACCAGCGGGGCCAGCACGCAGCTGCCCCAGGTGACCGGTGCGCTGATCCGCAGCACGCCCTGCGGCTGCGCCTGCAGCCCTTCGACGCTGGCCTCGGCCTGCTGCACCTGTTCCAGCACGGTGCGGCAGCCGGCCAGATAGTTACGGCCGGCATCGGTGAGGCTTTGGCGGCGGGTGTTCCGCTGCAGCAGGCGCACCCCGAGGTGGGCTTCCAGCTGCTGGATGTACTTGCCGACCATCACCGAGGACACCGCCATGTGCGCGGCGGCGGCATTGAAGCTGCCGTGTTCGACCACGGCGACAAAGGCCTGCATGCAGCGCAAGGTGTCCATTGGTAACCACGGGTTTGCAATCTACAAAGCATACGCCCGTTACCTAACCGGCGATCCAGGCGCAGACTGCCTGCACACCTTTCGGAAGCCCCTCCCATGAAGATCCTTCTCGTTGGCGCCAGCGGCACCCTTGGCCAGGCCGTAGCCGCCACGCTGGGCCATCATCACCAGCTGATCCGCGCCGGCCGTCACGGGGGCGATGCGCAGGTCGACCTGACCGACGATGCCAGCGTGCAGGCGCTGTTCCAGCAGATCGGGAACGTCGATGCGGTGATCGCCACCACCGGACGCCTGCATTTCGGCCCGCTGGCCGGGATGAGCCCGACGCAGTTCAACCTGGGCCTGCAGGACAAGCTGCTCGGCCAGGTCCGGCTGAGCCTGGTCGCCCAGCACCATCTGAACCCGGGCGGTTCAATCACCCTGACCAGCGGCATCGTCAGCGCGCAGCCGATCCGCGACGGCGCCAATGCCACCTCGGTCAATGCGGCGCTGGAGGGTTTCGTGCGCGGCGCGGCCTGCGAACTGCTGCCGCGTGGGCTGCGCATCAACGTGGTAAGCCCGAACGTGCTGGTCGAATCGATGGACGATTACGGCGCCTACTTCCCCGGCTTCGAACCGGTGACCGCCCATCGCGCGTCGCTGGCCTACCAGCGCAGCGTGGAAGGCGTGCAGAGCGGGCAGGTGTTCACCGTGTGGTGAGGGCGGTGCCGGCCAGCGGCCGGCACTACCTCCCACATGCCGGGTACCTCGATGCCCTGCCATACCGGGACCGGTAGTGGCCAGTGCGTCCTCGGGATTGGTCAGGCGACAGCGTTTCAACGACAGGCAGCCGCAGCCGATGCAATCGGTGAGCTGGTCGCGCAGCAGCAGCAGTTGCGCGATGCGCTGGTCCAGTTCGCTGCGCCACAACGCCGACATCCGGGCCCACTCGGCCTTGGTCGGGGTCTTGTTCTCCGGCAGCGCCGCAAACGCGGTCGCCACCGCCTCCAACGGCATGCCAACGCGCTGGGCGACGCGGATCACCGCCAGCCGGCGCAACACGTCGCGCGCGAAACGGCGCTGGTTGCCGGCCGTGCGCAGGCTGCGGATAAGCCCTTTGCGCTCATAGAAATGCAACGCCGAGACGGCCACGCCGCTCCGTTTGGCCACTTCCCCTACACTCAGTTCCTGCGCGATCACTGCTTGACCTCAACCTTGGTTCAGGTGGCATCCTGCGCGCCGCCGGGATGCACTACAAGTCCGGTCCTTCCCCCGATGTCTGGAATCCGCATGTCCGTTGATGCCGCACCCCCACCCGTCGCCCTCCCGGCGGTGGAGACCCCGATCCCCTCGATTCTGTCGCCGGCCTATCGCGCCACCACCATCGGCACGGTCGCGCTGGTGTCGCTGCACGCTTTCGAGGCGCTGGCAGTGGCCGCGGCGATGCCGACCGTTGCCCAGGCGCTGGACGGACTGCCGCTGTATGCCCTGGCGTTCGGCGGCACCCTGGCCACCAGCGTGATCGGCATGACCCTGGCCGGGCGCTGGAGCGATCAGCAGGGGCCGGCGCGACCGTTGTGGCTGGGCCTGGCCAGCTTCATCGCCGGCCTGCTGGTGGCCGGGCTGGCCCAGCACATGCCGGTGCTGGTGCTGGGAAGGTTGCTGCAGGGGCTGGGCGCAGGGGCGATCTCGGTGGCGCTGTATGTGCTGGTCGGGCGGACCTTCCCCGAGCCGATGCGGCCGCGCGTGTTCGCCGCGTTTTCAGCCGGCTGGGTGGTGCCCTCGCTGATCGGCCCGGGCATCAGCGGGCTGATCGTGCAGCACCTGGGCTGGCGCTGGGTGTTCCTGATCGTGCCGCTGCTGGCCATTCCCGCCGCCCTGCTGCTGCGCCCTGCCCTGCGCAACCTCGCCCCGGCCGGGGCGGCAAAGGGCAACCGCACGGTGGTGCGCTGGGCGATCGGTGCCTCGGCCGGCGCGCTGCTGCTGTACGTCGGCGGCCAGCAGCGCGGCTGGGCAGCGGTGTCGATGCTGCTGCCAGCGATCGCGTTGCTGGCGTTGTGCAGTTGGAAGCTGCTGCCGGCCGGCACGCTGCGGCTGCGCCGTGGCCTGCCCAGCGTGATCGCACTGCGTGGCATCGCCGCGTCGGCCTTCTTCGGCTGCGAGGCGTTCCTGCCGTTGTTGCTGCAGCGCGAACGCGGGCTGAGTCCCTTGTTTGCAGGGGTGGCGTTGAGCCTGGGCGCGCTGGGCTGGTTCAGCGGGTCGTGGATGCAGGGTCATCAACGCCGCGGCTGGTCGCGCCGCCAACTGCTGACCGGCGGCGCACTGCTGATGAGCGTGGGCATCGTGGTCACCGCGCTGGCCCTGCAACCGGCGGTGCCGCTGTGGTGCGCGCTGGCCGGGTGGAGCATCACCGGGCTGGGCATGGGCATGATCTACCCGAGCCTGTCGGTGCTGACCCTGTCGTTGTCACCGCCCGCGCAGCAGGGCGCCAACACCTCGGCCCTGCAGTTGAGCGAGGCCCTGGCCGTGGCCACCACGCTGGCGGTGTCCGGCTCGCTGTTCGCGCTGTTCCTGCAGGGCAACGTGGTGGTCGGCTACCTGCTCACGTACGTAATCATGCTGATGCTGGCGGTGCTGGGCGTGCTGGTCGCGCGGCGGATCTGATCGCCGACGCGACGGTGCTGCCTCAGTGCCCGACGTCCTTGAGGTCCTCGCGCAGGATGCGGCGGATCTCCAGCACGGCCTGCGGGGT
>NZ_JBFULB010000488.1:0-2018 GCF_056400545.1 Stenotrophomonas sp. P5_A8
CGTCCAGCCGTAGCCGAAGCCGCCCAGGGACGTGGATATTCCCGAGTGATAGAAACGCGTCAACGCAATCCAGCCCAGATCGAAGTCTTGGGCGATTTCGTATTTCTCACCGGTCTTTACGTCGCAGGGATTGCCGACCGTGCCGTCGCAGGGCGGCTCGTTCGAGGGTGACTTGTTGCCCGCGCTCGGACTCATACCGCTCATGGCACCATTGCCATCGGTGGGGCAGCTTCCGTTCCCGCCGTCCTTGTCGCACTGCGTCGTCTTGGAGGTGATGGTGGCAACGAAATCTTCGTTGACACAGGCTTCGTGCTTGTTGGACCACTGTGTCAGGAGAACCGGGCAGTTCAGACGCCGGGTGCGCGTCAGCATCGCGTCGCTCGAGAACGGAGCGCAGGGAGACTGGGCGGTATTGTCCCCGCCCACGTAGGTCACCTGGTACTCACGATTCTCGATGGTTCCTTCCATATCCGGGGTGACGGCGTACCAGTCGCCCGTGGGCGTGACAGCCGCGCCGGGACAGACGGGGTTGAACGCTTGCACCTCAGCCAAGTAGGCCGCGACCATTGCCTCTTCGGTCGGAAATATCGCTGTGCTGAGATATGACCATTCGGGATCGGAGGGCTGGGATTTTCCCATCCAGTAGGTGATCGACGTATTGCCATCCAAGCCGACCTTCTTGGATTTGATCTTGTCCACGGAGTTCCAGCCAAACTGGAAATCGGGCGGGAAGGGGCTCGGCGCAGGAAGGCTCTTGATGGCCTCCACTGCCTCCTGCTGCGTCTTGTACTGGGTCGAATTTCCACCGGGCTGGGAAATGCGCCAGGTCGTCTTGCTCTCCTGCGCCTCCGCCGAAGCGGGGGTCATGCAACCCATCGCGACCGTTGCCAGCACAATGCACGATAGGTTCCTGATCCGTTGCAACATCCCTGTTCTCCTCTCTGGGCGGATACCGCGCCGGGGAACGAAGGCACGCCGGCTGTCATCGCCCTGTCGCGCCCTACTTCGGATCGTCCCTGTTCCGGAATGTGCGTGCACCACCGCACCGTGCCTTTATCGTTGAAGTTGCTGGCACATTCAAGCTCTATTTCGAGACGCCCATCCCAACTCCGCTCATCATCAATCTCCCCATGGCGGGGCATTGGGGCCTCCTGAGTGGGCGGCCGCGCACTTTTACCCGGGCGCAACTCGCCAGCGCGCTCAAGACCCATCGCCTCGATCGCGAGCTTCGAGCGAGTTACATCTCACTTTCCCGATTGAACAGCATCGCTGACGGCCGCTGATACATAAGTCAACGCGAATTGGCCAACTGCCTTCTCAAGATAGCTTACTTCAGGCAGCCTACGAGGCACTCATTTTGCATCCATTACCAGTCGGTGCCGGTCCCTGAAACTACTTCTTACCCTTCTTGCCCTTGTTAGGGGTTTGACTCAGCGCAGTTCCGCAAGCGAGCGGCAGCAGGCTGCTCTCCGCTTCAGTCATAAGAGCGTCCTGGCAATCATCGGATCTTGTCACGGCACAGTGACCGATGGAGATCTGTCATAGCTTCGAAGAAATATCCAAAACGAGCTTGACGTTGGAAGCGCAGGCTTCGAGGAGACTTCAATCCTATGCGACACCTCAACACTTTCAGAAAAGTCTGCGATAACTTCCGTCTCAATGCAGGAGATATCCTCTTCAACCGAGGCAGTAGGTTCAGCGTCTACAAAGAACGTCAACTCAAACCTCTCTTCACCTTCAATGCTGCAGCAAACCCCGACTAAGGCGGGAAACACCTCACCCAGCAAAGCACGGTTAACTCTGAGTATTATTTCGGATCGAAAACTATGATTCATGGGCTTGGCCTCGATGGCACGATGTGAATGCCGTCTTTTGCGTAGTGAATGATGCCATTGGATGTGGGAAAAGAGTTTCCATCATAATCAATGAAGGTGCCAATTTCCCGACCGTAGTTAACTCGCTCCTTCGACCCAGGCAGACCAACGGCCACATTTCCAACCTACTGCCCCGTTCCAGCA
>NZ_JBFULB010000489.1:0-2013 GCF_056400545.1 Stenotrophomonas sp. P5_A8
GCCTGCGACCGTTCGCCGCAGGCACGGCGGGCCAGCACGGCCCGTCCCCGCGTTCGCGGCTACAATCGCGGTCATGCGTGTCTTCCTGCAGCAACACCCCAGCGCCACCGAACCGGCGCGCTATCTCCAGCTGACCCTGCAACCGGATCTGTTCGGCGGCTGGGAACTGCTGCGTGAATCGGGCCTGGTCGGCGGTCGCGCGCAGCTGCGCCGCGAGCTGTTCCTGCAGGCTGAGCCGGCCCACCGCGCGTTCGAGAAGGCGCGCGATGCCCAGCTCCAGCGCGGCTACCAGATCACCTACACCAGTGGCGTCACGCCGCGCTGAGCGCCGCAGCCCGTCGCTCCATCACCCCGGCCCTGCGCCACCAGATTCCAAGGAAGCGTTGCATGACCAGCCCCTCCCGCCACGATCGCCTGCTGCGCGCCCTGCGCCGCGAACCGGTGGACTGCACCCCCGTCTGGCTGATGCGCCAGGCCGGCCGCTACCTGCCCGAATACCGCGCCACCCGCGCCAAGGCCGGCAGCTTCCTGGCCATGGCCAAGAACCCGGACATCGCCTGCGAAGTCACCCTGCAGCCGCTGCGTCGTTTCGACCTGGACGCGGCGATCCTGTTCTCCGACATCCTCACCATTCCCGATGCGATGGGTCTGGAGCTGTACTTCGTCGACGGCGAAGGCCCCAAGTTCCGCCACCCCGTGCGCGACGCTGCCGCCATCGCCAAGCTGGCCGTGCCGGACATGGAAACCGAGCTGCGCTACGTGATGGATGCAGTGCGCGTGATCCGCCGCGAGCTGGACGGCAAGGTGCCGCTGATCGGCTTCTCCGGCAGCCCGTGGACGCTGGCCTGCTACATGGTCGAAGGCGGCGGCAGCAAGGACTTCGCCCGCATCAAGGCCATGGCCCTGAACGAACCGGCCGCCCTGCACCAGCTGCTCTCGGTGGTCACCGACGCGGTCATCGCCTACCTCGCCGCCCAACGTGCCGCCGGCGCCCAGGTGCTGCAGGTCTTCGACACCTGGGGCGGCGTGCTCAGCCCCGGCATGTACCGTGAATTCTCGCTGCGCTACCTCACCCGCATCGCCCAGGAACTCGAACGCGGCCAGGGCGACCAGCGCACGCCGCTGATCCTGTTCGGCAAGGGCACCGGCCTGCATTTGGGCGCACTGGCCGACACCGGCGCCGACGCCCTCGGCGTGGACTGGACCCTCGATCTGTCCGACGCGCTCGCCCGCACCGGCGGCCGCGTCGCCCTGCAAGGCAACCTGGACCCCGCCACCCTGTACGGCAACCCCGCGGCCATCGAACGCGCCGCCGCTCGGGTGCTCGACAGCTACGCCGACGGCAACGGCGGCTCCCGCGAAGGCCACGTATTCAACCTGGGCCACGGCATGTCCCCGGACATGAACCCCGAACACGTAGGCGTGCTGGTCGAGGCCGTGCACCGGTTGAGCAAGCGCTGATTGGTCTGCGCGGAGGGCAGCCGACCAACGGTCGGCTCTACCCCCAACCACCGCGCCGCCGGCCGTCACACCCAACCGCCCCACCGCGACGGTCACGCCCAACGACATCCCAACCGGCGGTCACATCAAGCCACCGCGCAACCGGCGGTCACGCCCAAGCACACCGCAACCGCCGGTCACACCCAACGACCCCGCCACCGGTAGAGCCACCCCATGGGTGGCTACACGTAGAGCCGGAAAGAACAGCAGCCACGCGAGCCCGTGTATCGGTTGATGTAAGCGTTGATCGATCGGCGCCGAAGGCAGCCGACCAACGGTCGGCTCTACCCCGCACCATCCCACAATCACACCCAACCACCTCGAAACCGGCGGTCACGCCCAACCATCCCGCAACCGGCTGGGCCACCCGATGAGTGGTGACCAGCAGCACCAAAAGAACAGCGGCCACGCATGGCGTGGCTCAACCGCTGTTGCCATGCACACCGACAGAGTATCGGGGCTGGCGTGGGTGGGTTGGCGGGACCGTTGGGCGCCATGGATGGCGCCCACGAG
>NZ_JBFULB010000490.1:0-2011 GCF_056400545.1 Stenotrophomonas sp. P5_A8
AGGTGACATTCGTTGCCTTCAGAATCCGTGTAACGCGTGGAGTAGAACACGGTTCTGAGATTGGAGATCGCAAAGGCCGCGTTCTTGCCGATGCCAAAGGATCCGCCTGCATCCGCGACGTTCTTCTGACTGACACCAGAGGATTTGACGAGGGCGTGGAATGGGCTGCCCTCAATCGCGGGTCCAAGCAGCCCGGTTGTTCCGTAGTCTTCAACCAGAAGAACTGGCATTGTCTGCTGGTCAGTGAGAGCAGCTGCCCGCGTGAAGAACTCAATCTCTTTCTTACGCCTCTTGCTCTTTGCCTGAGAGAGGCAGGCTCGGACGGAGGATGCGAGATCCTTCAATCCCGGAATGTCGCCCGTGGGGACATCCAACAGTCGAAACACCAGGTGAACCGTATTGGAGTCTTGGTCCTGTGCTTTAGCCGCGGCATCCAGACTGTTCTGGGAGCATTCCCGCGCTACGCCCGGGAATGGAGACCCTTTAAATGTCTCAATGCCTGCGTGACCCAGCCCTTCTTCCTCGAGTCCCGGGTTTGGTAGAAACTTCCAGCCTGTCATTCCATTGCCCCTGTGAAGATCACGTGCAGATGCAATTAAAGCAGCCGCGCTTGAGCTGGGCAATGTATCCGTTCGTCGCAGGGGCAACGCTGCCGAGTCGCATTCGACTGCCGTCAGGTAGGGTGACGGATTATTGACGCTTGAGTAATTGAGTGGGCGAGTTGATCCAGTGCGTGGTCAACCGCGGTTTGCTCCTGACCACGGACTGCGCATTCCCAGAACTCGATGACGTTCCATCCCTTGGCATGAAGCTCGAGCTGAACCCGGATGTCCCGGGACTTGTTTGAGTCAATTTTTGCCTGCCAGAACTCTGGCCGGGTCTTGGGCAGCCTGTATAGCGGGCAATCATGCCCATGCCAGAAACAACCATGGACAAACAAGACTGTTCGATACTTGGGTAGAACAATATCCGGCCGCCCGGGCAGCCCAGCCCCACCCAAGCGGTAGCGCAGGCCTCTCGCATGAAGGCCCTTGCGAACAAGGACCTCCAGCTTGGTGTTCGCGCCTCGGATCCGCGACATCTGCGCGGATCGCTGCTCGGGAGTGAGGCTGTCAACCAATGTCAGGCCTTCGCCTTCTTTCTGACGGTTTTGGCCGGCTTCTGCTTCGCGTCCTCCACAAGGTAGGGCACCATGATCCGCGCAACTTCGCTGATGACGGGAACGACCACGGAGTTGCCAAACTGCTTGTAGGCGCGGGTGTCCGAAACCGGAATACGGAAGTTTTCGTCGAACCCCATCAGGCGCGCGCACTCGCGCGGGGTGAGTCGGCGGGGATTCTTCTTCAAGCCTTGGGAGATCAGGATCTCCGAGCCATCCTTGTAGTAACGGGCCGAAAGCGTACGGCAGGTGCTCTCGCTGTTAACCAGCCCGAAGCCGAAGCCATTACCCTTGTCGCGGTGCTTCGCGGCGTAGTTCTGCAGGTACTCCCAAAGCTTGTCCGACAGCGTGTACTTGTCCAGCACCTTGCCCTTGGTACCCTCGATGTACGGGGAGTCAGCAGTCTCGGTGCCATCCTGGCTGTGCAGCACCGCGCCCATCTTCGGAGCCTCGTCGAAGCTGGGCAGCTCGACCTTATGGATGTCGAAATCATTGGGCTCGCGGAAGCCCACAATGATGATGCGCTCCCGGTGCTGCGGGCCGAAGTGCTTGCCGTTGATGACCTTGTGCTTGACTTGGTAGCCCAGCTCGTTCTGCAGCACATCAATGATGGTGGAGAACGTGCGGCCCTTGTCGTGGCTCATCAGGTTCTTCACGTTCTCAAGCAGGAACGCACGCGGCTTCTTCTCGGCGATGATGCGGGCCACGTCAAAGAACAGGGTTCCCTGAGTCTTGTCGGAGAAGCCGTGCGGGCGGCCAAGCGCGTTCTTCTTGGAAACGCCTGCAATGGAGAAGGGCTGGCAAGGGAAGCCCGCCAACAGCACATCATGGTCCGGCACATCGGCTTCATGG
>NZ_JBFULB010000491.1:0-1987 GCF_056400545.1 Stenotrophomonas sp. P5_A8
GGCCATCTCAGCGTCGCGAGATGGCCAGACGGGCGGTCCAGGCAGGCATCACCAGCATCGTTCATGCGTGCAGGACGTTCGAGGTGAGTCAGACCTGCTACCGCTATCAGGCCAAGGCCTGCCAAGAAAATGCGATCATCGCCGACTGGTTGCTCAGGCTGACCAGCGCCTACCGCGATTGGGGCTTTGGGCTGTGCTTCCTGCACCTACGCAACGTGAAGGGCTTCGCTTGGAACCACAAGCGCGTGTATCGGATCTATCGCGATTTGGAGCTGAATCTGCGCATCAAGCCGCGCAAGCGCATCGTCCGGGAAGTGCCGGAGCCTTTGGCGGTGCCTGAGGCGGTCAACCAGACATGGTCGATGGATTTCATGCACGACCAGTTGGCTGATGGACGCAGCTTCCGGATGCTCAACGTACTGGATGACTTCAACCGTCAGGGACTGGCGATGGAGGTCGACATCTCCTTGCCCGCGGCGCGCGTCATCCGCAGCTTGGAACAGGTCATTCAATGGCGCGGAAAGCCCCGCGCCATACGCTGCGACAACGGGCCCGAGTACATCAGCGGAGCGCTGCAAGCATGGGCCGAGCGGCAAGACATTGCACTGCTCTACATCCAGCCAGGCAATCCTCAGCAGAACGCCTACATCGAGCGCTACAACCGGACCGTGCGTTACGCTTGGCTTGCCAGCAATCTGTTCAATGACATCGAACAGGTCCAGGACATCGCCACTCGTTGGCTATGGACTTACAACCACGAGCGCCCAAACATGGCGCTCGGCGGCATCACACCAATGCAGAAGCGTGCACTGGCAGCGTAGTTCCACTTTTGGCGACCGCTAAAAGCGGGGGGATTACCGGTTGACGCATCGACTAGCCGGGCAAAGGGCGTAGCTCAGTAGCTTAGGGACTAAAAGGATCGGATCGGAACTCGCATCCATCGGTTCCGCGGAACACCACCGAATACTCCCTACTTGGATCAGCCTGTCCAGGAATGAAAAGCCCGTTAGCGTCGAACTTCACGGCGTACTTATCACCACTTCCAATGAGTACATTACGCTCGGAAGCAGGAACTTCTTCAAGGATTGGATTGAAGGCGGCCCATCCAGAAGCCCCCTTTTTTCTCCACTCAGTAGTAGCGTTTCTGGAATCGACTTCCCCCTCTAAATCCGAAAGAGGAATGCGAATTTCTCCGCGCCCTAGGTTTGATATTTCAAATTTGCCAAGACGCTTGTCAGCGCCCGAAGCAGCCCCGATGTACCTGATCTGGCCATCAGCGCAGCTCACCTGTCTCGGGTGCATGGTGCACGCTGCAGTAGCCGCTGCAATTACCAGAACCGCTAAGGATGTCTTCACTTCACCTACCCCTGATGATCAATCTATGCTTCCCACTGTCATCCCATCGCTGGCGAGATCTTATCACTGCTGGAAGTATCCCCTCGGATAGATGCTCCTGCATGGCAGCAGCACTCTGGGCTTCGCACTCTTGCGAGCTTCCGAACCTCCCAGCTCCGATGCTGGCCTCAAATCGCTCCGCAGCTGACCTCGCATCCTCCGCCCAGCGCCTCAAATCTCCAACATGATCCATCTCATCTCGCATCGTGGAACGCCTCACGCCAGGTGAATCGTAGCGGTCGCGCATTAGGACAATCGGTGTGAGACTGACAGAATATTCGCTAAGGTAATACCCGTTGGCATCGCAATTGCATTGTGAATTGATCGCCCAATCCATCGTCGTTCTAGCCAACGTATTAGATCTGAACTCAGATTGCGGCGCGCCCGGGAACGTTCTTGTCGCGTCCCCTTCCCTCGTACCCGTCCGCCAGACTACTGAATTTACTTGCCATTCCAAAAGGCCGAAAGGATCGATCGAAGCGACGGGATTGCTTCCCGCGTACGAGTACAATGACACACCACCGTGCAGTCCCAGAGGATCTCCCTGCGTGTACCGTGCCACTGCCGGGTCGTACTCTCGCTGGGAGTTATA
>NZ_JBFULB010000492.1:0-1975 GCF_056400545.1 Stenotrophomonas sp. P5_A8
TCGAGCGGATGCCTCGATAGAGCACGACCGAATGTTCCTGCGTTTCATATGCAGCAGGTAGTCCGCTATCTCTTCTGATAACAATCCGGCCGGCGTTGCTAGKGGCAGTGTGGGCGGGTAGATCGTACCGTTTCTGCGTGCCCCGGGGCGCGCGGTTTTGTCTAGAGCGAAGCGAAGAAGTTCTTCAAAATTTGTTCTGGACTTTGCATTGCTTATTTCGACGCCGCAGAACTTAACTCTTCCGACTTTCACGAAGTCGATCTTAATGGCGCTGTCGGTGGCGTCGAGCTGAGATGGGTTTGGTGTGGTCTTTGCACTTTCCACTTTGGCTGCTTCCGTTGTTGGTGTCTGCAATCTTGATACGGGAGCAATTTGTCAAGTCAATGCGCGGTCGCCTGGCGTCAGATGGGCGGAATAACACCTTTAGGATTGGTGTGAAGGACGCTCCGATGGGCAAGGGCGCGTGCATTTTCGTGTTCGTAAAGGTAGCCGGCATCCCTATATTTAAGGGGCTTCTTCAGTTGCGTGCTAGCCATGTTCCAGAGATCGACTATAATGAATTAAATTGGTTTTCCTAACAAATGTCATTATATTTGTCAGTAAATTAGACTGTACCACAGATAAATGTTGGGTTATTTTTTTTGGCTTTCTCGTTAGTTTGTAATGGCGGTTCGGCGTGGTGTTCGAGAATTGAGTGGAGTTCGCGCCACGGCCCGTATCGTCTGCCGAGCCTCAGTGTCCAGCCTGCCTGGCAGTCTGATGGGACCTCAGCCAATCCAAGCCCTCAGCTACATCCAAGCGCATCGAAGCGCATCGAAGCGTAGGAGCGCATGAGAAGGCGCGGGGGCAGCAAGCCATCCCATTTTTGGCTGGCTAGGTTCTTAGCCTTGACGAGAAGCTCCTCACTCCTTGGGGCGGGCTGCGAAGTAATTACGGCCATCGCTTCCAGCAGATGGATCCGGCCCTGTGAGCGTTTGGTTACCTTGACGCCGAGCCTGCCGGCCTGTGCGCTGAAGTCTCTCGCGCCGAGGAGGCAGGCAATGGCTTCATTTGTAGCGTCCCAGCCCGTGTGTGGAGTGGGAAATGATTTCCCTGCAGGCGTGGCGAGCCGTTGCAGCTTTCTGGTGAGCCCAGCTTCTCCTGGGGCTGACCCTTTCGGCGCGTATGATGGGACCTAACGGCCGCCCTGAAACTTGAAGGTGAAGCGGGCGGCGGACGGTCCGGTCTCCCCTGCGATAGGCACGGGCGTGGCGTTGACCAGCGTCAACATGCCATCAGCGACATGGGCTGGGACGCCCAGCTTGAGGTCAATCTGCTTGGACGAGCCGACACCGAGCACTGTCGCCCTGACGATCAGCTGTCCGGCCTGGATACACTGAACGTCGACTGGGCAACGGCTGTCTTCGATGACGCGATCGGGACGCACCCTAGGGCCATCAACCGCCGCGATCTCTCCCAAGCGCACAGGGCCTTCAACGGGAGGGCCCGCAACCGGACCAACCGCCGCGCCCCCTGCAAGTGATATGGCCATCAGCGGTGCAAGTGCCTGCGCTCTCATCCAACGGATTAGGGCAGATTTTCGTCGTTCGATTCGCATAGTCGGCAGGGGTTCCGAAGATGGCCTGAGTGTCCCATAGCTCTGCGCTACCGGTCGGATGCAGCCCGTTTTGATTACCTTGTGAAGGCGCAGTTGTTCTCAATTGCGATGAGTCGCTTGGATGAAATTCCTTTGAGGTTGGTGGAAGAGCAGGCTGCTGGTAGCCCGTTCCATGAGCTATTGCGTTCCAGCGAGTTTCGCGAGGCTGCAGAATAGGTGCCGGGCCTGAGGCTCAAACTATCCAAGCTATTTCGTCGATTAGAGATGGCTAATCCATCCTCAATGACTAAGGGTCCTTGATCTACCTTGGAGTTTGATTCTGTTTCGACTGGTTAGATACGGACGCCCTGGGCATCGAGAGTTGGCGTGGTCATGGTC
>NZ_JBFULB010000493.1:0-1960 GCF_056400545.1 Stenotrophomonas sp. P5_A8
GCCCTGTGCCATCGCCCGGTGCGAGAGCATCGGCTCACCGGAGACATCGCCGATCGCCCACACGTTGCGCATCGAGGTCTTGCACTGGTCGTCGATCTTGACCGCCTAGCCGGCCAGATCCAGCTGCAGCGATTCGAGATTGAAGCCGTCGGTCTTCGGGCGACGGCCGACCGCGACCAGGATCTGGTCGGCGTCCAGCGCGATTTCGTTACCGTCCTTGTCGCGCACGCGCAGCTGGCCGTTGTCGGCCAGGCCAAGCACGCTGTGGCCGGTCAGCAGCTTCACGCCGGACTTCTCCAGGTGCGTGGCCACTGGCTTGGTCAGCTCGGCGTCGTAGGCCGGCAGGATGCGCTCCTGGGCCTCGACTACGGTGACCTCGCAGCCGAGCTTGCGATACACCGTGCCCAGCTCCAGACCGATGTAACCGCCTCCGACGACGATCAGCTGCTTGGGCAGCGAGGTCGGCGAGAGGGCTTCGGTGGAGGAGATGACCTTGCCACCGAACGGCAGGAACGGCAGTTCCACCGGCACCGAACCGGTGGCCAGCAGCAGGTGCTCGCAGGTGATGCGCAGCGTGCCGCCGTCTTCCGCGGCACCGGCGATCTCGACGGTCTTGCCGTCGACGATCGTGGCCCAGCCCTTGATCAGCTGCGCGCCGTTCTTCTTCAGCAGTGCACTGACGCCACCGGTCAGCTTCTTGACGATGCCGGCCTTCCACGCCACGGTCTTGGCCAGGTCCAGCGACGGGGCCTGCACGCTGATGCCCAGCGGCGAGGTGCCTTCCGCATACGCGGTGACCTTGGCGAACTCCTCGGCGGCATGGATCAGCGCCTTGGAGGGAATGCAGCCGATGTTGAGGCAGGTGCCACCCGGATTGACGCCCTCGACCACGATGGTCTTGACGCCGAGCTGGCCGGCGCGGATGCCGGCGATGTAACCGCCGGGACCGCCGCCGATGATCAGCAGCTGGGTTTGAAGGGTATTGGACATCGCTTACTCCACGAACAGCAGGGCCGGGGTTTCCAGGCGCGTACGGATCGCCTGCACGAACTCGGCCGCATCCATGCCATCGACGATGCGATGGTCGAACGAGGACGACAGATTCATCAGCTTGCGCGCCACCACCTGGCCCTCGCGGAMCATCGGGCGTTCGATGATGCGGTTGACGCCGACGATCGCCACTTCCGGATGGTTGATGATCGGGGTCGAGACCACACCGCCCACCGCACCGAGGCTGCTGATGGTGATGGTCGAGCCGGACAGCTCCTCACGGGTGGCCTTGCCCACGCGCACCGCGTTGGCCAGGCGCGCGATCTCGGTGGCGGTCTGCCACAGATCCAGCGACTCGGCATGCGCGACCACCGGCACCGACAGGCCGACCTCGCTCTGGGTCGCGATGCCCAGCTGCACGCCCTCATAGCGGGTCACGATGTTGGCCTGATCGTCATAGCGGGCGTTCATCTGCGGGAAGTCGCGTGCGGCCAGCACCACGGCGCGTGCCAGCAGCGGCAGCAGGGTCAGCTTGCCGCGCTCCTTGGCCCAGCGCTCGTTGAGCTTGGCGCGCAGGGCTTCCACTTCCGTGACGTCGATTTCTTCCACATAGGTGATGTGCGGAATGGTCGTCCAGGACTGCTGCATCTTCTGCGCGATCTTGCGGCGCAGGCCCATGATCGGCACCTGCTGCTCGCCGGTACGGCGCGCGTAGCTGCTGCCACCGGCACTGCCGCCGACCGGCTGCGCCTTGCCACCGGCGGCGGCGTAGGCGTCCAGATCGGCCTGCAGGATGCGACCGCCCGCGCCGGTGGCCGGCACGTAGCGCAGCTCGATCCCCAAGTCCCACGCGCGCCGGCGCACGGCCGGCGAGGCCAGCGGGGCTTCACCGGCGTTGAGTACGCCATTGGTGACCGCGCCGCGCGCGTCCTGCTTGGCGGCAGGGGTGGGTGCGGATGCGGCGGCGGCC
>NZ_JBFULB010000494.1:0-1958 GCF_056400545.1 Stenotrophomonas sp. P5_A8
GCCACGCGCTGCGCGGCGCGCACCAGCCACGGGCACCTTCGCCCGGCGCTTCCCAACGGTCGATCTCGCCACCGGACATGGTCAGGCCCAGCAGGTTCTCGTTGATGGTGTAGGCCTGCTGCTTGGCGCGCACGCCGAAGCCGCGCTCTTCCAGGTACTTCTGCTCGTAGGCGCGGGTCTGGGTGTGCTCTTTCTGGATCTCGCGGATCGGGGCGACGATCTGATAGTCGCCCAGTGCCTTCACGGCCAGGTCGAAGCGGACCTGGTCGTTGCCCATGCCGGTGCAGCCGTGGGCGATGATGTTGGTGCCCAGCTCGGCGGCGCGCTTGAGTGCGGCGTCCACGATCAGGTAACGGTCGGACACCAGCAGCGGGTACTGGCCCTGGTAGCCTTCGCCGGCCCACACGAACGGCTTGAYGAAGCCGTTCCAGATCGCCGGGCCACCGTCGACGGTGACGTGGCTGGTGACGCCCAGCTCGGCGGCGCGCTTCTCGATGAAATCGCGCTCGTCGTCATCGACGCCGCCGGTATCGGCAAACACGGTGTGCACGTTGTAGCCGCGCTCCTGCAGGTAGGGCACGCAGAAGCTGGTGTCGAGTCCGCCGGAGAAAGCCAGGACGATGTCTTTATTGCTCATGGGGGTCAGGGTCCAATTGGGGGATGAGGATTCGGTAGAGCCGACCGTTGGTCGGCAGGAATGTACGGTGCGCCGATCGGCTGAAATCTTGCGTTGATCGGCTGAATTGTTCGATGCGCCGGTTGGGTAGAGCCGACCGTTGGTCGGCTGCAATGTTCGATACCCGTTGATGGCGTTACCGGCCGATCAGCGCCGACATGATCGCCTTCTGCACATGCAGGCGGTTCTCGGCTTCGTCGATGGCGATGCACTGCGCCGAGTCCATTACCCCGTCGGTGGCCTTCACGTTGCGGCGCAGCGGCAGGCAGTGGCTGAAGACACCGTTGTTGGTGAGGGCCATCTTGGCTTCGTCGACGATGAAGTGCTTGTACTGGTCGCGGATCGGCTTTTCCGGTTCCCAGTTGCCGAAGAACGGCAGCGCGCCCCAGCTCTTGGCGTACACCACGTCGGCACCGGCGTAGGCGCTGGCGATGTCATGGCTGACCTGCAGCGAACCGCCGCTCTCGGCCACGTTCTGCTCGGCCCAGCCCATGTAGCGCTCGTCCAGGAGGTAGTCCGGGGTCGGGCACAGCAGGGTCACGTCCATGCCCATGCGGGTGGCGATGGTCAGCGCCGAGTTGGCCACGGCGGTGTTGAGCGGCTTGGGGTGGTAGGTCCAGGTCAGCACGTACTTCTTGCCGCGCAGGTCCTGGGTGCCGAAGTGTTCCTGCAGCGCCATCACGTGGGCCAGTTCCTGGCACGGGTGGGTGATGGTCTCCATATTGATGACCGGCACCGGCGAGTACTTGGCAAAGCTCCTGAGCACTTCGTCCTCGCGATCCTTGGTCCAGTCGATGAACTTCGGGAACGCACGCACGCCGATCAGGTCGACGTAGCGGCCCAGCACCCGCGCCACCTCGGCGATGTGCTCTTCGGTGTCCCCGTCCATTACCGAGCCCAGGTTGAACTCGATGGGCCATGCATCCTTGCCCGGCTGCAGCACGATCGCGTGGCCGCCCAGCTGGAAGGCCCCCAGCTCGAAGCTGGTGCGGGTGCGCATGGACGGATTGAAGAACACCAGGGCAATCGACTTGCCCTTGAGCTCGTTACCCAGCTTGTTGCGCTTGAACAGCGCGGCCTGGGTCAGCAGGGCATCCAGGTCGGTGCGGCTCCAATCCTGGGTGTTCAGGAAGTGCTTCAGGGACATCGATCGATCCTTTGCGGCTGGTTTTCCACCGTTGCCGGGGGAGGTTGGGGGCGCCGGGGCGCGGTCAGGGCTCAAACAAACGTATACAGATGAAACTTTTCAGATCGTAGAAACGAAAAAACCCAGCGCGGGGGC
>NZ_JBFULB010000495.1:0-1934 GCF_056400545.1 Stenotrophomonas sp. P5_A8
GTACACGTCGAAGTGGCGCGGCAGCGAGTACTTGAAGTCCTTGGCAGTCTGCGCCGAGAGCAGGAAGAACGTGCCCAGCGCGGCGTCGATCACCGAGAACAGCGAGCTCAGCAGCTCGTTGTTGGTGGCCTCCAGCACACTCTCGTGGAAGGAGAGATCCGCCTTGGCCCACGCGTCCTGGTCCGGCGCGTCGGCCATCGCCAGGTAGGCCGCCTTGATCTTGGCCAGTTGCGCGGGCAACCGCCGCTGCGCTGCCGAGGCGGCCGCCGCAGGTTCGATCACTTCGCGCATTTCCACCAGTTTGTCCACGAAGTCCTGGGTTGGCATCAGCGCGCAGCGCCACGCCAGGATGTCGCTGTCCAGCTGCTTCCAGAATCGGGGCTCGCGCACCCGCGAACCGGTTTTCTGCTTCGTTTCGATAAGCCCCTTGGAGCCGAGCACCTTCAACCCTTCGCGAAGCGCCGAGCGGCTCACCGACAAGGTCTGTGCCAAGAGCTCTTCCTTGGGCAGGTACTCGCCCGGCTTGATCGTGCCACTGACGATGCGCTGCCCGATCTCCTGGGTAACCTGATCGTGAAGGTTGCGTAGCTCGATCCGTTTCACAGACACCCCTTTGGCTTGGTGCTCCGCTGAGCGCGGTCACTCCTATTATCCGACAAAAGGGGTTCGGCAGGGTGGCTTGCTTTGACATGGGGGCGGCCGTCATCACAGTTTGAACCGGAAGCCCATGGCCACAGTCTTATCCTGGTAGCGGATGTCGCGCGGCCGCGTATCGCCACTGCCCCAGAACTGGTGCAGATTGTTGCCCAGCAGATTGGTCGCCGAGAACACCACGGTGGCGCGAGGGGTCACGTCGTAGCTGATCGAGAAGTCCAGCGAGCTGGCCGGCTCGACCTGGTCTTCGGTTCCAGCAACGGTCGGCTGGGTGAAGAAGTCGATGTAGCGGCTGCGATAGCCGTAGGCCAAGCGAGCTGATAGACCGAAGTTCTCGTAGAAGAGCACGGCGTTGTAGTTGTTCTTGGATACGTTTTGCAGCGGGCGGGAAATCACCGGGCCACCGATGAACTCCGGCGATTTGGTGTCGCCCTCGATGTAGGTGTAGTTCAGCTGCGCGCCCAGGCCGCTCCATGCACCCGGCAGGAAGTCGAAGGTCTGCTGATACGCCAGTTCCACGCCCTGCAGATGGCCGCTGCCGGCGCTCTGGGGCGAGGAGAGCTCATAGTCCTCACCGGCGATGACCACATTGGTGATGTAGTTCTGGATGTAGCCATCGATATCGCGATAGAACACGCCGGCACTCGCATAACCCACCGGCGAGAAGTACCACTCCAGCGACACGTCGTAGTTGGTCGACTTGATAGGGCTCAGGTCCGGGTTGCCGCTGCTGGCCACACCCGCACGATTGACAGTGCCCGGGTTCAGCGAGATCGACGGGTTCAGCGCACCGAAGTCCGGGTAGCTCAGCGTCTTCGCGGCCAGCACGCGTAACTGCCAGGCATCATTGAAGTGCAAATTCAAGCTGGCATTGGGCAGCGTATTGGTGTCCTGCGTATTCCGCGTGATAGCGCTGTAGACGCCGGTGCTGGCATCGAACGAGAAGGCATTGAGGTCGCGCTTGATCTTCTCTGCGCGCACGCCCACCAATCCATCGGCACGCAGGCCGAATACATCGAAATCGTACTTGGCTTGCACGTAGCCAGCCGACTTGCGTTCTTGAATGTCGAAGAAGCGACCGGGGTTTTCGGCAGCCAGGCCATCCGGCAGGCCGTAATAAGCGCGCAGTTGATCCGCGTTGTTGATCAGGTAGTCGTAGCAGGGCGTGAGGAAGGATTGGCTCAGTGCCGAGTTGCCACGCTTGCTGCAGAAGAAGCTGTTAGCCGGGAACAGCCCGACCACCTGGTTGGCAGGGTTCGGGTTCGCGGTGATGTTGCCGG
>NZ_JBFULB010000496.1:0-1894 GCF_056400545.1 Stenotrophomonas sp. P5_A8
GATCCGATCAAGGTGACCCTGCTGACCCCGGGGCTGTCGATCGATGGCGATATCGGCCAGCGCGGCATCCCTGCGGCGGTGCTGAGCAAGTTCCTGTGGACGCGCGGCATCACCGTGGAGAAAACCAACCTGTACTCGGTGCTGTTCCTGTTCTCGATGGGCATCACCAAGGGCAAGTGGAGCACGCTGGTCACCGAGCTGATGGCGTTCAAGGAGCTGTATGACGCCAACGCGCCGCTGACCCGCGCCTTGCCGGGGCTGGCGGCGGACTTCCCGGTGGCGTATGCCGGCTGGGGCCTGCGCGATCTGTGCCAGGCGCTGCACGAATTCAACCGCCAGTTCGCCGTGGCCAAGGTGATGCGCGCGATGTACGTGGACCTGCCCGAGCCGGTGATGACCCCGGCCGAGGCGTACGACCACCTGGTGCGTGGGCAGATCGAGCGGGTGGACATCGAGCARATCAGCGGGCGCATCGCCGGCACCATGCTGGTGCCGTACCCGCCGGGCATCCCGACGATCATGCCGGGCGAGCGTTTCGGCGCCAGCGATGAGCCGATCATCCAGTCGCTGCGCATCGCCCGCGAGCAGAACGCGCGCTTCCCAGGCTTCGAGTCGGACGTGCACGGGCTTATCATCGACCGCGACGGCGACGTGCCAGGCTACAAGGTGGAGGTGCTGAAGGTCTGACGCCTGCGCGCCGGACCTTCGGCAAGCGATGGATACAGCACGCGAGCAGCGGGTCCTCACGTTTTCCATCGGGGTAACGATGGCGGTCAGCGCCATCGGCTTTGTCGGTGGCCTGCTGGTGGGGTCGCAGGCCATTCTGTTCGACGGCGTCTACAGCCTGGTCGACGTGGCCCTGACCCTGGTGGCGCTGTCGGTGCTGCGGCTGGTGGCGCGGGAGGAAAGCCCGCGCTTCCAGTACGGGTACTGGCACCTTGAACCGATGGTGGAGGCTTTGGGCGGGGCGATCCTGTCGCTGGCCTGCATCTATGCGTTGGCCAATTCGATCATCGGGCTGACCACCGGCGGGCATGAGGTCAAGGCCGGCCCCGCGTTGCTGTGGGCGGCCGTATTGTGCGTGAGCAACCTGGGCATGGCCGCGTTCGTGCGTGCCCGCGCGCAGCAGCTGAAATCGGCGCTGTTGTGGCTGGACGTACGCGCCTGGCTGTTGAGCGGTCTGATGAGCCTGGCGGTGGTGCTGGCGTTTGCGATCGCGCTGCTGCTGCGCGATGGCACGCACGCACACTGGATTCCCTACCTGGACCCGCTGGTGTTGGCGGCGATCAGCGTGGCGGTGCTGCCGGTGCCGTTGCGCAGTGCGTGGAAGGCCATGCGCGAGGTGCTGCAGGTGGCGCCGGATACGCTGGACGCGCGCGTGCAGGCAGTGATGAAGGACTTCGTGGCCGAACACGGCTATCTGGATTTCACCAGCCACGTGGCCAAGATGGGGCGCATGCGCTTCGTCGAGATCCACATCCTGACCCATCCGGAAACGGTGATCGGCAGCATCGGCAATGTGGACCGGCTGCGCGATGACATCGCCGGGCGCCTGGACGCGCGCGGTAGCGAGTTCTGGTTGACCATCGATTTCACCGCCGATCCGGCCTGGACCTGATTCGGCGCGCAGCGCTCAAGGTGGGGACCTCTGGCCCTCACTGGACGTCGAGATGATCGTTGCGTTCTGCGGCAGTGACACCACGAACGGGTAGCGCGGCAGCAGCCAGGGGTAGTCTCGCTCCAACACGGCGTGGGCGTCATCCCGACGGTCGTTGAAGGCCAAGTCGTGCGCCATCACCCGGCGGGCATCCTGCTGGCTCGGCTCGCCCGTCACGACGTACACATCGCCAATGTAGGTGGCCTTGCCGGCCTCGATCGTGATGTGTGGGGCATC
>NZ_JBFULB010000497.1:0-1887 GCF_056400545.1 Stenotrophomonas sp. P5_A8
CTCGTAGCCTTCGCGACGCATGTTCTCGATCAGCACCGACAGGTGCAGTTCGCCACGGCCGGAGACCAGGAACTTGTCGGCGTCTTCCAGCTGTTCGACCTTCAGGGCCACGTTGTGGACCTGCTCGCGGTCCAGGCGATCCTTGATCTGGCGGCTGGTCAGGAACTTGCCACCGGACAGGTCCTTGTTGCCCGCGAACGGCGAGTTGTTGACCTGGAAGGTCATCGAGATCGTCGGTTCATCGACGGTCAGCGCCGGCAGGGCTTCCGGGGTATCCGGGTGGCACAGGGTGTCGGAGATGGTCAGTTCCGGAATACCGGAGATGGCGACGATGTCGCCGGCTTCGGCGGTGTCCTGCTCGATGCGCTCCAGGCCCAGGAAGCCCAGCACCTGGGCGACCTTGCCGTTGCGCTTCTTGCCTTCACGATCGATGACCGCGACCTGCATGTTCTTCTTCAGGGTGCCGCGCTGCACGCGGCCGATGCCGATCACGCCCACGAAGTTGTTGTAGTCCAGCTGGCTGATGCGCATCTGGAACGGACCTTCCGGATCCACTTCCGGCATCGGCGCGTGCTGCATGATCGCTTCGTACAGCGGGGTCATGTCGCCGTCGCGCACGGTGTCTTCCAGGCCGGCATAGCCGTTCAGGGCCGAGGCGTAGACGATCGGGAAGTCGAGCTGCTCATTGGTGGCGCCGAGCTTGTCGAACAGGTCGAACACCTGGTCGATCACCCAATCCGGACGCGAGCCCGGGCGGTCGACCTTGTTGACCACGACGATCGGCTTGAAGCCCATCGCGAAGGCCTTCTGGGTGACGAAGCGGGTCTGCGGCATGGGGCCGTCCATCGCATCGACGAGGATCAGCACGGTGTCGACCATCGACAGCACGCGCTCCACTTCGCCGCCGAAGTCGGCGTGTCCCGGGGTGTCGACGATGTTGATCCGGTTCTTGACACCGGTCTTCTTGTCTTCCCAGGTGATGGCCGTGTTCTTGGCCAGGATGGTGATGCCGCGTTCCTTTTCCTGGTCATTGCTGTCCATCACGCGCTCGGCGAGCACGGTGCGCTCGGAGAGGGTGCCGGACTGCTTGAGCAGCTGGTCGACGAGGGTGGTCTTACCGTGGTCGACGTGGGCGACGATGGCGATGTTGCGAAGATTTTCGATAGACATGCGAAAGGGGGCCAGTCGGCGCCGGATTTGGAAAAAGAAGTCCAACATTATACGGCCAACATGACCAATCGCGAAAAGTGCGTTTCAGGTAGTGCCGAATTCCCATTCAGGTAACGCCCGTCGCCGGCCGCACTGCCATCTCCGATCCTGTGGAAGCCGTGACACGGCGGGCGGGCGTTGGCAGGTCCGGAGGGACGCCGCCTGAGTCAGGGGGCGTCCGCGAAGCGGCGGGGGGTTTAGACGATGGTAAACGGGGGCCGTGGTTTGCGCAGCGAACCGTGGGGCGGCAGCACGAACGCGATGACGCGGGGTGTATCCTATGGGGCTAACGACAAACCCCCGTACCCCAAGGATTTGCATGTCCCTTATCGCCACTTTCGACACCACCCAGGGCCCGATCAAGGTCGAGCTGTTCGCCGACAAGGCCCCGCTGACGGTCGCCAACTTCGTCAATCTGGTCAAGCACGGCTTCTATGACGGCCTGGTCTTCCATCGCGTGATCCCGGACTTCATGATCCAGGGCGGCTGCCCGAAGGGTCAGGGCACTGGCGGTCCGGGCTACAAGTTCGAAGATGAAAAGAACGGCGTCAAGCACCAGGTCGGTTCGCTGTCCATGGCCAACGCCGGCCCGAACACCAACGGCAGCCAGTTCTTCATCACCCACATCAAGACCGATTGGCTGGACGGCAAGCACACCGTGTTCGGCCAGGTGCTGGA
>NZ_JBFULB010000498.1:0-1876 GCF_056400545.1 Stenotrophomonas sp. P5_A8
CACTTGCGCTGTTTGAAGAGGCTCTGCAAGGGAACCGGCGCGGCGCCTTGCGCATACGGGGCTAGCTCTTGGAGCTCGGCTACTGCTTTCGCGTTTCCGTCCTCCTTGGCTTGGTGAAGGGTCCACGCCCACCCGCGCCGCTCGCTCTCCGGGGCGTTGGATATCTGTCCGATGCCGATGTAGGCATGCAGCCAATTGGGATGGCGTTGCGCGACCTCCAGGCCGAGGTAGCTGCCCCAAGAGTGGCCCAGCAGGAAGATCTTCTCCTTTCCGAACTCCCGCCGCAGCCATGCAACCATCTCCTCCGCATCGGCGACCATCTGTTCGCGCGTCATGGAGGGTGCTATCACGGACGGTTCGTTAGCGGCGTAGGTCTTGCCAGCGCCGCGCTGGTCCCACTGGACGACCGTGAAATACTCTTCCCAGCCGCGTTGAAAATACCAACTGGTGGGCATCGATACCCAGCCCGGCCCGCCGTGGAGCATGAGAAGCACTGGATTGCGACGATTCGACCCACGGATCGATACCCACTGATCGATGCCGCCGATGCGGACCTTCTCCAGCCGCTCCACGCCGTCGTCCGCAACCACTCGGCGGATCTCCGCGACCACTTTTACGGCATCGCTACGGCTTTCAGGCCAAGAGGCGGCGGACGAGTCGAAAATCGCAAGCCCGGCAGCTGTCAGAGTGAGGAGCCAGAGGATTCGATTGCTCATTGGAATGGAAGAGCATGAGGGAACAGGTGCGAGTATTGTGACGCAATGGCTGCCGCCATAGAAGCAGTAGCCGAACGGGGTTTTTTTCGCTGGGTCACCTTGGTCAGGTGGGTGAACTGAGTAGCATCTCCGCCGTTGGCCGGTTGAAGCCGACGACGCGCTGACCTATGTGGTCACTAGCCAGGGTTAGCGGTACTCAGTTGCGATCCGTTGACGTGTAAGTTCCAAATCGGACTTTCACGCTTCCGTCGACCACATTGACCACGCCAATTTCCTGCGGGCCGAATTCGACCACTGCCGGCCAGGAGTGGCGGAAGCCGATCGGCCATGCGGGCGGCCTCACTGTCTTCCAATTGACACCGCCATCCTCGCTTGCGCTCACTTCGTTGGAGCAGGAGGTGACAAACATGGTGCCGCTTTGGGTGGTCATGACGTGGGGGCCACAGCGCTGGTCCGCCAGCGGAGTGCCCAGGCCTGCCGGCCAAGTGTGGCCATCGGCGGAAGTCTTGTAGGAAACCGGACACTGCGGGTCATCCCCGCAGGTCTCAAGCACCATCAGGTAACCTCCGTCCGGACGCCGCGCCATCACAGGCATGCCAGGCCGGAGCAGACCGCCACCGGGTTGGTTGGCGATCGTCACCGCCTTGCTCCAGGTGCGCCCTCCGTCGCGGGACAGTTGCTGCGATACCACCTGGTTATAGGAGGGCTGCTCGTCCGCCCGGGTTTCGTCGGCGTAGACCACCGATAAGGTGCCATCTTCCAGGTACGTGAACACCGGCTCCCACACCCCCCGGTCCTTGCGACCGGCAGGGGATTCGTTGCGTGTGATGGTGCTGAGGAACCGCCARCTGCGCCCCTGGTCGTCGCTGGCATACACGTTCAATCGGTAAGACACGCCATCGATGAGCGAGCGCATCGCCAGCAGAACGCGACCTTCGGGCAGGACCATCAGCTCGCCGTTGTCGAGCTTTCGCTTGGGCTCTTCCACCCGGGAGAGCGGCGCCCACGTGCGGGCTTTGTCGTCGCTGACAGAGAGCTGCAGCGTGGTGGTCTCGCCACCGGGATAGCGCGTCGTCACCGCCAGCCAGCGTCCGTCGGGCAGGCGTGCCAGGCGGCCCCAGCCCGCATTCTCCGCATCGACCGTGGCCGTATCGGTCCAG
>NZ_JBFULB010000499.1:0-1863 GCF_056400545.1 Stenotrophomonas sp. P5_A8
TCGCCAAGCTGACCGCCTCCGAAGCGGCGATGTGGATCACCCACCAGGCCGTGCAGATCCACGGCGGCATGGGGTACTCCAAGGAAATGCCGCTGGAGCGTTACTTCCGTGATGCCAAGATCACCGAGATCTATGAGGGCACCTCGGAGATCCAGCGGCTGGTGATTGCGCGCAACGAGACCGGGCTGCGCTGAGCAGGCCATGGGCGGCGCCGCAATGGCGCCGCCCGATTACCGTGGGCGCACGCTACCAGCTTGAGCAGGCGATCGTTTCGCCGTTCCACGTGCAGCGCAGCCGCAACGTCTCGATCCCGGAATCGTCCAACTGCATGCCGTACAGTTTGGCGGCCTGCATCCACTCACGCATCGTGAGGGGATCGGGGAAGTAATGGTCCCCGGCAAAAATATCGCCGGCCTCCGGCCCGGTAGCGGATGCGTCAGGAATCGGATTGCCCTGGGCGTCCCGGCTCTTTCCTTTCACGTAACGTGCTTGATCCACTGAGTTCGGCTCAATCACGAGGTGGGTCTGCGATCCGTCGCGCCATGTGATCTTGTAGGTCACAGAATCGACGCCAAAGAGGCGGCTGACGAAGCTCAAGCCAACCGATGACAACGTGGTGGAGATCGAATTCCATGCGGTGCTGCCTGTCGTGGCGCCAGAGAACGCGGCGCCGATGCGGCTCTCAAGCCTTGCGCGGCCCGTGGCGGACTGGACGACATCGTAGGCGCTGTAGTCCTTGAACTCCTCCGGAAAGACAATGCCATTGGCCGCGCCCGGGTCGTCAGGGTGGACCGGGATCACCGCCCCGTTGCCTGCTGCCTGCGGCGCGCCCAACGAACTGGCAGATGCATCCTGATTGGCAAGCCCCATGATGCGCTGGAAGGCGCTGGATACCGGCGACGGAACTGCCGTAGTGATGGCCCTGTAGCGCTTTAGCTCACGGTCGTACTCGACCTCGAAGCCATGGAGCTTTACTTGGGCCAGATCGACCACGAGCGTGGTTCCGGTGCCTGAGCTTGCGGCAATCTGGCGTGGATTGACGCAATTGTCGCAGACGACAAGTCCACCGGCGTGCGCGTCGCCTGACAGGAGCAGTCCGGCTTCCAGCAGCAGCGACAGTGACGTGGTAGCGAAAACACGGTGCTTCATGGTGTTTCTCCCCCGTTGAGCGCGACGGGCCGGTCATCCGGCGTGGATCGCGTGAGGGTCTTTTGTATCCCTACGGGTCACCGAAGACCGTGGCGCCGTCTACAGATGGATAACGATGTGTCGATCACGACATGGTGAGGCGTGGACGTCAGGGGTAGGTGCCGACCGTTGGTCGGCACGCCGATTGAGGCAGAATGTGCACTCGTTTTTTTGCCGGACATCCCATGCTGATTTACCGAGGCGCAGGTTTCCTGACCCTGCTCACCCCCATCGCCACGTTGCTGCTGCTGATGTGGCTGTGGCCCGACCCTGCCGTTGCCAAGGGCAATACCTCACTGACGCAGCTGCTGGTCGGATTCGGGATTGGTGCGGCGATCAATGTGCTGCTGGGTCTGGTGCTCAATCGCGGCCCACGTGCGCCGGGTGAGCGTGCCCCCCATCATTTCTTCTTCGTGCCGATGCAGTGGCCGTCGCTGGTGATCGTGGTCGTCTGCGCGGCGGTGGCGCTGCTGCGCTGACGCACGGTAGTGCCGGCCGCTGGCCGGCAACCAGACGGTGCATGCAGGACAGGGTAGTGCCGGCCGCTGGCCGGCAACCAGGCGGTGCATGCAGGACAGGGTAGTGCCGGCCGCTGGCCGGCAACCAGGCGGTGCATGCAGGACAGGGTAGTGCCGGCCGCTGGCCGGCAACCAGGCGGTCCGTGCAGGACAGGGA
>NZ_JBFULB010000500.1:0-1848 GCF_056400545.1 Stenotrophomonas sp. P5_A8
GCCACCCGTGGGGTGGCTCTACCAGGGTTACGTGTAGCCACCCGTGGGGTGGCTCTGCCCGGATTACGTGCAGCCACCCGTGGGGTGGCTCTACCGCGGCGATGTTGGGCGCCACCGCGCATCTGCGGCATCATGCGGGTTCGTCCACGCAATGACTGCCTGCCGACACGATGTCGCTCTCCATTTTCTGCATCGTGCTGTTCGCCGCGCTGCTGCATGCCAGCTGGAACGCCATCGTCAAACGCGGCGCCGACACGCTGCTGACCACGATCCTGGTCACCGGCTCGGCGGCGATCCTCGCTGCGATCGGCCTGCCGTTCCTGCCCGCCCCCGCAGCGCAGAGTTGGCCGTGGCTGGCCGCGTCCACCGGGTTGCAGGTCATCTACTACGTACTGGTCGCCCGCACCTACCAGCTGACCGACATGAGCGCGTCCTACCCGCTGATGCGAGGCTGCGCGCCGATCCTGGTCGCGCTGGTGGGCACGTTGTTTATCGACGAGCGTCTGGCATGGATCGCCTGGGCCGGCATCGCGCTTATCTGCGCCGGCATCCTGTGCATGACGCGTGGCATCTCACGCCAGCACCTGTGGCTGCCACTGCTCAACGCCGGCGTCATTGCCACCTACACCCTGGTGGATGCCTGGGGCACGCGTCACTCCGGTGCGGCGCTGAGCTACACGCTGTGGCTGTTCCTGTTGTCGGGCTTGCCGTTGCCGGTCTGGGCGCTGTGCACGCGTGCCGCGGCGCTGCGCACGTATGCGCGTGCCAACTGGCAGTACGGGGTGGTCGGCGGCGTCGGCACCCTCACCTCCTACGCGCTGGCGCTATGGGCGATGACGGTCGCCCCGGTGGCGATGATTTCCGCCCTGCGCGAAACCTCGATCCTGTTCGGCATCCTGATCTCGGCGTTCATCCTGCATGAGCGGGTCACCCGGCAGCGCTGGATCGCGGCGGGCTTGATCGTGCTGGGTGCGGCGGTGTTGCGGCTCGCTTGACGCACACGATGCACCCACGGCCCAGCGCCAGACGCAGAGGTAGCCAGGGAAGGCAATGATGGTAGAGCCGAGCCATGCTCGGCTGTCGCAGCGCAGCTGCGGCAAACCGGTCGAGTGGGTCATGGTGGAGCAGCCGAGCATGGCTCGGCTCTACCGGGTTCGTGTCGGCCTCCGATGTCCGTACCGTTACAGCGGCGGCATCGTCTGGATATCGTCGTCCACCAGTTCCATCGCCATCACCAGCGCGTCCTCGCGTCCTTCGCGGGCCGGGTAATAGCGCGGGCGGCGGCCGATTTCGTTGAAGCCTTCGCTGTGGTACAGCGCCACCGCCGGCGTATTGGAGGGTCGCACTTCGAGGAACACGCGCTGCGCGCCCTGGTCGCGGGCCAGCTTGACCAGCGCGCGGAACAGATAGCGCCCCAGGCCGCGCGACTGATTCTGCGTGTCGACGCAGACGTTGAGCACGTGCGCCTCGTCGGCGGCGATGCTCAGTACGCCATAGCCGACCAGCACGCCGTCGTCTTCCAGTGCCAGCGCCGGGTAGCCGGCGCGCAGGCAGTCCACGAAGATGCCGCGGGTCCACGGGAAGGGATAGCCGCGCAGCTCGATCGGCATCACCGCATCGATGTCCGCCTCGCGCAGCGCGCGCAGGGACAGCGGACGGGGTGAGCTGACCGCGCTCACGCACGGCCCCGCTTGCGCAGGGCCCGCAAGTGCGGCCACAGCGCGCGCTTGGCAGCGGCATTGCCGCGCAGTTCCTCCAGGTTCCAGCCGGCCATCAACGCCTGCGTTTCCGGTTCGGACGGATTGCAGCCGGATGCCCTCAGCAGCGCGATCTGCAGCCGGTCGGGCA
>NZ_JBFULB010000501.1:0-1840 GCF_056400545.1 Stenotrophomonas sp. P5_A8
CCTCCCAGGCGGTGGTGCTGGTGAGATAGCTGCTGGGCAGGTTGATGGACAGGGGAACGTCCACGCCCTGGGCCCGCCACGCCAGCAGCTGGTCCAGGGCCGCATCCAGCACCCAGTCGGTGACCAGTGCCATCAGGGCGGTCTGTTCGAAGACCGGGATGAACTCGAGCGGGCTGATGGGGCCGAGCACCGGGTGGGTCCATCGGATCAGCGCCTCGGCAGAGACCGGGGTGCGCGTTGGGGCGTCGAAACGTGGCTGATAGGCCAGATGGAACTCGCCGTTGGCGATGCCGCGCTCGGCATCCGACGCCAGGCGGTAGGCGCGGTGCACCGTCTGGTCCCGCGCTGCCGAGTACCAGCACAACGTTTGACCCGCGTCGAACGCATCGTGCAGGCCCACCAGGAGTTTCCGAAGCAGTTCGTGGCTGCCTTCGCCGCCTTCGACCGCGCAGATCCCTGCGTGGAAGCGCGGCGACATGGGCACGGCGGCGGCCATCAGCGGACGCAGCATCCGGCCCCTTAGTTCCATGACCAGGCTTTCCACCTGGTCTGGGGTGGGCATGTCCACCAGGAAGGCGAAGCGCGTGACCCCCACGTGGTAGACCGTAGCGATGCCGCCCAATGCGGTGCGCAGGCGAACGCCGGCGCGCCGGATCAGCGCTTCCAGCGGTTGCAGCCCAAGTACCTGGCCCACTTGGCTGGCGCGGGGGATGTCGAGCACGTCGATGGCCACGGCGTAGCGCCTGCCGGTGGCGCTGCGGGCGACAATGCCGGGGAAATCGGCGTGGAGCTGGTGGCGGCTGGGGAGGCCACTGACCGGATCGAGCCGGCCGGACAGGTTGCGCAGCTCCAGCTGCCCCATCACCAGCTGGGCCAGGCTCGACAGCTGCTCGCGGTCRCTGTCCAGGAACTCGCGGGGCATGCTGTCCATGATGCAGAGGGCGCCGATGGCCACCCCGTTCCTGGCGACCAGCGGGGCACCTGCATAGAAGCGCAGGTGCGGAGCGCTGGCGACCAGGGGGTTGTCCTGGAAGCGCGGGTCGGCCGCCAGGTCGGTGACCACGAACACCCCGTTGGCGGTGATGGCGTGGGCACAGATGGAGGCGCGGATGCACGTCGCCGCCACCGGCAGCCCGATCCGGGAGACAAAGCGCTGTTCCACATCGCCCAGGATCGAGACAAAGGCAACCGGGACATCGAAGGCGTAGCTGGCAAGACGGGTGATGTGGTCCAGCGAGGGGAGCGCGGCAACATCGGCGATCTGCATGGACCCAAGAACGGCCTTTCTTTCATCTTCCTGGGTGACTGGGGGACTCATTGCGCGTCGGTCGTGGGGTGGGCTCTGGCTATCTACGTGCGGGAGGCCCATTTGGATTCATGCTTCGGCGCAGGCAAATGAATAATTCAATGACACATTCAACCTGCGTTTCATCGGCGCGCGATGACTGTCGGAATGTTGACGGGATGCGTCAGAATGTTGACCGGCCGGGGCGCAATCTGACGTCCTGCGGCCGAACCGGTGCCTGATACGCATGGCCCGGCAAAAAACCCAAGGAGTGTGTGCGCGTGAGKAAACTCGACAGGATCTACCACGATGGGCAGGCCTGGAATTTCTCCAGGTATTTTGATTACATCGATACAGTGGCGAGTGGGATGCCCGCGTCGCTGCGAGCTTTCGCCAGCGACATCGATAGCTACACTCTTGGCGGAAACAAGACGCTGCACGATGCAAGGATGCTGTCTCTCCTTGTGTCCAAGCAGTACAAGGCCAGATTCTCCAATGGAGAGACGCTGATCGCGCTGAGCCTTATTGATCAGATGTTCGAGGGCACGACAACGC
>NZ_JBFULB010000502.1:0-1837 GCF_056400545.1 Stenotrophomonas sp. P5_A8
AAGGGCATGCGCGCCCAACGCCCGACCCACCGACCAMGKCCAGAAAAGCYTGGCTTCYACCTGCWTACCGCAAGCCGAGCCCCGTCGCGGCCGGTAGGCSCCTGGGCAAAATAAAGGAGGAGGCCGCCCGCGGCCGGGGGACATTTGCGCCAGGGGCCTACCGGCCGCGACGGGGCCCGCACGCGCGCGACAGACCCGATCAGAGACGCCACGCGATCCCTACGCCCCAAGGACCGCATGACGCGCACGCGCACCGCCGTGCACCGTCCGCCAAGGCTCTTGGAACCAGACGCTCCCCACCTTGGGAAGAAAAGACTTATCGCTTGCTTGTTGCTGCTCCATCCCCAGAATAGGCGCACTGAACCAAATGCCGGACGGACATCGCGGGATGAAGAGCAAGCAGGAAATCGTTGAAAACTGGCTGCCGCGTTACACCGGCGTGCCCTTGGACCAGTTCGGCCAGCACATCCTGCTGACCAACTTTGCCGGCTATCTGCATACCTTCTCGCACCTTACCGGCGCACCGGTGCAGGGCATGGATCGGCCGATGGCCAGCGTCACCAGCGATGACATTACCCTGATCAACTTCGGCATGGGCAGCCCCAACGCGGCCATCGTGATGGACCTGCTGTCGGCGGTAATGCCCAAGGCGGTGCTGTTCCTGGGCAAATGCGGTGGGCTCAAGCGCAAGAACCAGCTGGGCGACCTGGTCCTGCCGATCGCCGCGATCCGCGGCGAGGGCACTTCCAGCGACTACCTGCCGCCGGAAGTGCCGGCGCTGCCGGCCTTCGCCCTGCAGCGTGCGGTGTCCACGACCATCCGCGATCTGGGCCACGATTACTGGACCGGCACGGTCTACACGACCAACCGTCGGGTCTGGGAGCATGATGAGGCCTTCAAGGAAAAGCTGCGGCTGATGCGCTGCATGGCCATCGATATGGAGACGGCCACCCTGTTCGCAGCCGGCTTTGCCAACCACATTCCGATCGGTGCATTGCTGTTGGTGTCCGATCAGCCGATGATCCCCGACGGGGTCAAGACCGAGGCGTCCGATGCCAAGGTCAGCTCGCAGTTCGTCGAAAACCATATCCAGATCGGTATCGAGGCGCTTAAGCTTATACGGCGCAACGGCAAGTCGGTCCGCCACCTGCGCTTTGACGAGTGATGGATATCGCACCGGCGGGCGTCTTGGGGACGCGCCGCCATCAGGGGTAGTAAATGGACGTGGCGGCACAAGTCGTGGAGTTCTGGCGCAATGCCGGCCCACAGCAATGGTTCACGCGCGATGACGCGTTCGATGCGCGGTTCCGCGAGGCGTTCCTGGAGGAACACTTCGCCGCTGCCCGTCGTGCACGCGAGCATTGGCTGGGCAGTGCCGATGGCGCGCTGGCGCTGATGATCCTGCTCGACCAGTTTCCGCGTAACTGTTTCCGCGATACCGCCCATTCCTACGCCACCGATGGGCTGGCCCGGCACTACGCGATGCGCGCGGTGGAAGAGGGGCTGGACCTGCAGTTGGTGCCCAAGCTGCGCGCTTTCATCTATCTGCCGTTCGAGCATTCGGAAGACCCGCAGGACCAGGAGCGTTCGGTGGCGATGTTCGATGTGCTGGGCGACAAGGAATACCTGCAGTACGCCGAGCTGCACCGCGACATCATCCGCCGGTTCGGTCGCTTCCCGCACCGCAATGCGGTGCTGGGGCGGATGCCGACGCCGGAAGAGCTGGATTACCTGGCCGAAGGCGGGTTTGCGGGTTGAGAGCGGCGTAGAAGCAAAAAGCGTAAAAGCAACAGCAACAGCAACAGCAACAGCAACAGCAACAGCAACAGCAACAGCA
>NZ_JBFULB010000503.1:0-1826 GCF_056400545.1 Stenotrophomonas sp. P5_A8
CGCGTGTTGCCACGTTCGACGGGAGGGCAGGGCGGGCCTGCCGTGCGATGCAATGGTGCGCCCGGAGAGATTCGAACTCCCGACCGCCTGGTTCGTAGCCAGGTACTCTATCCAACTGAGCTACGGGCGCATTTGCATTGTCTGGTTGTCTTTCCTGCCGCGCGTGTTGCCACGTTCGACGGGAGGGCAGGGCGGGCCTGCCGTGCGATGTAATGGTGCGCCCGGAGAGATTCGAACTCCCGACCGCCTGGTTCGTAGCCAGGTACTCTATCCAACTGAGCTACGGGCGCATTTACATCGCGTTGTACTACTGCTGCCAGCGGCGGAGCTGACAACCTGTTGATGGTGCGCCCGGAGAGATTCGAACTCCCGACCGCCTGGTTCGTAGCCAGGTACTCTATCCAACTGAGCTACGGGCGCGTCAACAGGAGCGGAATTATGCGGATGCACGTCGCATTCGTCAACGCTTTTGTGAAGGTCTTCATTCAAATGAATGAAAAAGCAGCGCTGCCACGGCCGTCGGGGATTTCATCCAGGCGAAGTGATCGGCACGCGCGCCAAGGGCTGCGGGTGACACCACGCTGAGCGTGGCGTCCACCTGCGGCATCTTGGCCAGCAGGCCCTGCATGGAGGAGGGCGGGGCCAGCCAGTCGTGTTCCATCACCACGGCGGTGGCGTGCGCGCGCACGCCGCGCAGACCGGCTTCAAGATCGTCGCCGATGCCCACCCCGGCATAGCGGTTGTTCAGTCCCACCTTGGCCCAGTCGGCGATCAGGCCACGCGCTTCGGTGCCGCCGAAGCCGAGCCGGCGACCGTGCAGCACGCCCTGGCGCTGCGCCAGCCACGGCAGGAACCGGTAGATCAGGGGCAGGGTCCAGCCGCGCGGCGCCGGGAAGGTGCGCCAGTACGGCGTGCCGCTGGCGACCAGCCACAGGCGCTGGAAGACAGCGGGGTGCAGGCCGGCGAAACAGCAGGCCAGCTGTCCGCCGAGGCTGTGGCCACCGATGATGCGTTCGACAGACGCACCGGCATCCAGCTGCGCCAGGCTGGCGGGCAGGTCCAGCGCCAGGATCTCGCGATAGCCCCAATCTTGTGTGTGCGACGGGCGCAGGCTGCTGCTGCCGTTGCCCCGCCATTCGTGCAGGTACACCGCCACGCCGTGTGCGGCCAGCGCGTCGGCCAGTGGCAGGTAGTGGCGCGCGGCCACCCCCAGTGCCGGTAACCAGAGCAGTCGCGCGCGCGGCTGTGCCGGCACCCGCGCCAGCAGCGCGAAGCGATGGCCGTCGGCGGCGACCACCGGAAGTGCCTGTGCGTCGATCATGCCGGGCGTGCTGCGCCGAAGTGGTCGATCACCAGCACCTCGCTGCGGCCGGGGTAGTAACCGCCCTGCAGGCCACGCGCGACGTAGTCGATCGCCGCTTCGCAGGCGTTGGGCAGCGACAGGCCCTGGCACAGCTGCGCGGCGATCGCCGAGGCCAGCGTGCAGCCGGTGCCGTGCGCATCCACTGGCAGCCGGGTATGGATGAACTCTTCGCGGGTGACGCCGTCGAAGTAACGATCGATCACGCGGCTGCCTTCGTCCAGATGGCCGCCCTTGAGCAGCACCGCGCCGGCGCCCAGTTCAAGCAACGCGTCGGCGGCATCTTCGGCATCCTCGGCGGTGATGATGCGACGGCCGAGCAGCAGTTCGGCTTCGGGTGTGTTGGGCGTCAGCAGCGTGGCCAGCGGGATCAGGCGCGTGCGCATCGCCTCCACTGCGCTGGCTTCGAGCAGCCTGGCGCCGCTGGTGGCGACCATCACCGGATCCAGCACCACGTGCGGTGGGC
>NZ_JBFULB010000504.1:0-1818 GCF_056400545.1 Stenotrophomonas sp. P5_A8
ATACCCGTGCGCCACAGGCGTGGCGGCAAGGCCAGGCCATCAATCTGACCCCCAGTACACACAAGCTGCTGCTGTGTCTGGTGCGCGCCGCGCCTGCCGTGGTCAGGAAGCAGGAGATGGAGTATCTGCTGTGGGGCGACCATCCGCCAGAAAGTGGTGCCTTGCGCACGCACATCCACGAGCTGCGCCAGCACACCGACAAGAGCTTCGCATCGCCACTGATCGAAACAGTGCATGGCGTGGGATGGCGCATGCAGCGCCCCGCGAAGGCGACCGGGCAGTGAAATCAATGTACCGGCCGATGATGCTCCGGACACGCATTACGGTGTCCTTCGTGCTCCTGATGGTGGCGGTCATGGGCTTTGTGGTCGCCGCCGAGCAGCTCGACTACGACGAGCTGCGCGCATACGTCATTTCCAGAAGCCTGCACAGCGAGATGCATCGGCTGAAAGCGGACATAGCCAACGGCGCCACGCCGGTCATGGCCAATGGCAGCCAGTTTTACGACGCGCACACCGCGCCGCAAGCGCTGCGAACCTATGCGCCGGGCTACTACAGCGTCGGCAAGCCCGACGTCTGGCACCTACTGGTGTTCGACGTCGACGGGCAACGCTACTACCTTCGCCAGGATGCAGAGCGTTACCAGTATCTCGAGCACGTCATCGACGGCTACGCGCTGCTGGTCATCCTGCTATGCATCCTCTTCGCGTTCTGGATCGGACGACTCACCTCGGCCCGTGTCATCGCCCCCATCACCCGCCTGGCCGACGCCGTGGAACGCAAGGAGATGCCGTTTCCGTTCCAGGATGCGCGCGACGAGATCGGCGTACTGGCACGGGCGTTCGCGCAGCACAGCGATGAAGCCGAACAGTTCCTGCAGCGCGAGCGGTGCTTCGTGGGCGATGCCAGCCATGAACTGCGCACGCCACTGGCCATCATTGCCGGCGCAGCGGAAACCATCGCTCACCAACTGCCCGCCGACAGTCCCCTGCGGGCCAGCGGCGAGCGCATCCTGCGCACCACGCAGGAAATGCAGCGCCAACTGACCTGCCTGCTGCTCCTCTCGCGTGATCCGCAGCGGCTGGCCAGGGAAGACGTTCCGCTGCGCCCCCTGATTGAAGACTGCATGGCCCGCTGCGAGCCCTGGTTGGCACGCAAGCCAGTGGTCCTGCACATGGAAGCGCCGCAGGACCCGCGCCTCCACACCAACGCCGAGCTGGCGCGCAGCGTGGTCTGGAACCTGCTGCGCAATGCATGCCAGTACACCGATGAAGGCGAAATACGCATCATCGTGCAGGGCACCACGCTGATCATCGCCGACACCGGCCCCGGCCTGCCGCCCAGCGTCGATCCGCAGCAGTTCCAGCGCTTCCAGCCCAGCCTGCGCCACAGCGGCGAAGGGCTGGGCCTGTCCATCGTGCAACGCATTGTGGATCACCTGGGCTGGCGGATGGCCGTAGCAAGCTCGGCCAACGGTTGCCGGTTCACGCTCGACATGCCTGGCACGGCATGAACACGTGCAGCGCGCCGTAGTGGCGCCATCCTGACGGCTTTCTGACGCGGCTTTCTCAATCCTCCACAGAGACCAAGCCCTTTGTGAGATGCAGATGCAATCGTCAGGCCCCACCGGAACCGGCAAGTATCCCCATGGCAAAACCGGGTTGAACCGGGTGTTTCATACGCTGATCCATTCCCGTGACGGCTTCCTGGCCACCATCCGCAGCGAAGCGGCGTTCCGGCAGCTGCTGGTCCTGCATGGCCTGCTGATGGCGACCACATTCGTGCTTGATCTCAGCCCGGCCGAACGTGCGTTGATGC
>NZ_JBFULB010000505.1:0-1813 GCF_056400545.1 Stenotrophomonas sp. P5_A8
ACCACGAGGTCACCGAACGTCCCGTCCAACGGAGTTTGCTGGAATAGATTGGCTGGCATGAAAATTCCGGCCTTCCCGCATTCAACGCCCAGCGCGAAGACGAACGCGCCCAGGATCTGGTTCTCATACGGTGTACCCATGCTGTCGCACTTCCCTGTTCCAAAGTGATTCTCTGATCCTAGCGATTAGAGCTTTCAGGGACTGTAGGGCGGTTCCTTACAGGCGCAGCCAGCGCCTCGCCACCGCCACGAGTTGGGGGTACGGCCTTTGGTGGGCGTGACATCGAGGGAGTACGCTGCGCCTTGCATCGTCCTTCGGCGGACTGTCAGCGTGCGCGGACAGTCCCGGCGCCGACGCAATCTCAAGCTGTGCGACGCCGGATACTGACAATCGCTTAGGCAACCACGAGATGGGAGGGGATCATGGAACGAGGAAGCTGGGTGGTGGTGCGAGCGTATGGTCCAGCTGCGTCGCTGCTTGTGCTGGCGGCGCTATGTGCAGCGATGCTGTCGGCATGGCCCCAGCGACCCCTGCTGGCGGGCCTGGAATCCATGGCCAGCTTGGTGCCGGTGGGGCTAGTGGCCGCAAGCCTGGGGTTGATGGGGATGGCTACCTACCGGCTGCACCAGTGGGAGCGTGGTGCGGGCCATGACTGCTCTCATTGCGGTGGACCGCTCGGCCCCGAACGGGCTGGCCGTGCCCGGATGGGAGGTGCCTATCGGCGCTGCTATGCCTGTGGCTCCAACGTCAATCATCGACACTACCAGTAGCCGGCAATAACTGGCCGGTCAGGCTCTGTCCAGATTCAACCACTTGAGCGCAGTGGCTTGACTCACGAGGATGGCGTAATCCGGTCCGGTGCGGTGCCGCCAGCGGCAATTTTGGCGAGATGAAGAAGCCGGTTGATGGTGAGGTTGACCGAAGGTCGAAGCCCGCAAGAAGAGGGCCATGGCCAAGTGGGGCACGTAGATCCGACGCAGACGGTGGGAGGAGCAGTGCATTCACATCGAGACGGCACTACCAAAAGAAATAGCCTTGAACCGATTGTGGTCGAAGGGGCTCCCTGACGGGAAAAGTACCAGATTGACGCCGCCTTGGTGGGCGGCACTCGGGAAGATTAGACCGTCGATGGATACGCCATCGCCTCGGGAAAAAGACTGAGCCACGTACTCACAAACGATCTGCGAGGGGACGTAGTCGATATGTTCTCTGCCATCCTTATGGACAGGCTGTGTGATTGCCGTCACGAAGCCGGTTAAGAACAGCGCCCTGACACGCTCAGCCCTTAGGTCAGTTGCAAAGACAGACGGCGCTCTAGGAAGCTTCACGAGGTCCACAACGTTAAGCAATCTCTCGGTACGGAAGACCGCGGTTGCAGGCAATTTGCCCTCGGGAACCTCGCCGATCTCCGCAAGGGCGGTTTTCACATCGAACGCTGCATAGAAGTACGGGATGCCGGCAGGGTTCATGCGGCCGGCTGAGGCAGCCTCTTTCGGAGGCGGCCCCATAGTCGAGGCTGATACCGCCACGGATCCGTCGGCCGGAAGGTACCTTGCCCTGTAGAGTTCCGTTCCAATATCGAGCGTCCTGATCAGCGAGCCTACTTCCCCACCGACGACGTCCAGCATGTCGGCGACGGGTATCTCCTGCGAGTCCCTATCGGTACAAACGTTTCGGAAGTTGAATCGAGTCTGATGCTTCACCGCATAAGAGAAGCTCTTCCAAGAGTGGAGCATGAGCTCCTCGTCCTGGACATCCGCCCAATGCCCGCGCGCAGCTTCAACCCAGTATCCAGTTACATCAGCCCCGACAA
>NZ_JBFULB010000506.1:0-1802 GCF_056400545.1 Stenotrophomonas sp. P5_A8
GCCCGGTAGAGCCGGGCCATGCCCGGCTGCACCAATGATCAGAACGTGTACCGCACCCGCCCGTAGTAATACGCACCATTGCTACCAATCGGCGACAACACGTCATACGGCAGGTTGCCGTAATAGTAGATATCGTCGTTGGACAGATCCGAATAATTGTCGGTCAGGTTCTGCCCGCCAAGGGCCACGCTCCACTGCGGGGTGATCTTGAACTCCACTTCCGCATCCAGCTGCCATTCCGCCCCATACGTCTGGCGCGGGACGAAGCCATCGCCGAAGTTGAACACGCGGGTGACACTGCCATAGCGGCTGACCCGGCTGCTCAGCGACCAGCGGTCGTCACTCCAGCTGGCGGCGAGCGCGGCGCGGGTGCGCGGGGTGGCATCGGTGAGGGTGTTGGTTTCTTCCACGCCGAACAGCACGTACTCCGGATCCAGCGCGAGCAGGCTGGCCGGGGTGGCCAGTACGTTCTTCAACGTGGTCTTGGTATAGGCGTAGGTACCGGTCAACAGCAGTTCGCCATCGCCCAGCGATTGCCGCCAGTTGCTCACCAGCTCGGCACCGCGGGTGCGGGTGTCGGCGGCGTTGACGAAGAAGCTCGCGCTCTGCAGGCCGGCCACGCCGAACTGCTGCTGCACGTAGTCGGTGAGTGCATCGCCGGTGATGCTTTCCGACAGCGCGATGCGGTCATCGATGTCGATCTGGAAGAAGTCCAACGACACATCGAAGTGGTCGCCGATGCGGCTGGTGAAGCCCAGGCTGGTGTTGAGCGACTTCTCCGGCTTCAGGTCAGAAGCGCCCAGGCCGCGTGCGATGGGATTGTTGACCGACAGCACGCGTCCCTGCACCAGCTGGCCGGCGGCGTTGTAACCGGTGGAGGTGGATTCGTAACCGATCTGCGCCAGCGACGGCGCGCGGAAGTTGTTGGAAATCGCGCCGCGCAGCGCGAAGGCCGGGGTGAATTCATAGCGCAGGCCCAGCTTGCCGGTCAGTTCGCCGCCGTAGTCATCGCTGTGTTCGTAGCGCGCGGCCAGGTCGCTGGAGAAATGCTCGCCGAACTGGCTGGACAGGCTGGCATAGGCGCTGGCCACATCACGCGACAGCGAGGTCGCATCCTGCGGAGTCAGCCCGCCGCCGGCCTGCGAGCCGGTCGGACGATCGGTGAACGGGCCGGCGGCGTAGCTGCTCGGGTCGCCCGGACGGGTCTGGTAGTGGTCACGCCGCGCTTCCACGCCCAGGCCGAGGCTGTGGGTGATGTTCTCGCCCTGGTTGAACACGCGGCCCAGGTCGAGGTTGGCCACGGTCAGTTCGTTCTGGTAATCGCCGGTTTTGAAGCGGGTCGGGCTGGTCGGACCGAGCGAGGCGTTGAGCGAGTTGCGCAGGCGGTAGGTGAAGCGGTTGGTGCCGTAATCCAGGCTGGCGTCGTAGTTCCACTCGCCCCATTGGCCCTTCGCACCGGCCACGGCCTGCACGTCGCGGTTCTCGCCTTCGGAGATCGGGCGGTAGCCGTTGGGATAGACCTGCGCCCAGTTGGCGTCGCTGTCGGGGTAGCGGAAGTAGTTGGCGCCTTCGCTGTCGCGCTGGTTGAACGTGCTGAAGAAATAGAACTTGGAGGTCTCACCGAACGGCAGCTCGGTATTGATCCAGGCGTTGAGGTCACGGGTCTTGCCATCGCCAAGCACGTAATTGCGCTTGCCCTGCAGCGCCAGGTTGGTATCGCTCTGGTCCCACGGCGGGATCTGGTCGAAGCCGGCGCGGTTGGTGCCTTCGTGGTTCTTCAGCTCCAGGCCCACGCGCAGGAA
>NZ_JBFULB010000507.1:0-1793 GCF_056400545.1 Stenotrophomonas sp. P5_A8
CCTGAGCATGGTGGCACCGGGTTTTCGCCCCTCCCCTTCGCGGGCGGCTGAGCTCGTGGATGCAGGATTTGTATGGGTAATGATTGCCAAACCGCCAGAGCACGGGCTTACCGCCTTGGGCAAGACCACGCTGATCTCCCTCGTCTGCGACGACGCCTCACTTGACCTCGCAGAGCTGGCGACGGCGGCTGAACTTTTGACTCCCTCCGTGACTGACTTCGCGTCTGGCACGGCGTTCTTGGATGAGCTTGAGTCGCGGGCCCGATCAGGTCAAAAAATTCGCCCTACTCTCGAACAGGGCGCCTTCTTGTTGTGGTTGCTAGCCGAGATGCCCAGCACAGCGCCCACCCCGCCGGCCCCCGTCTAGCTGCCAAGCACGAATGCCCGTCCCATGCCCTTTCCCCGTAGTCACCGGGTCTGCTAGCTTGGATCCCCCCGACCGAGGAACGCTGCAGTGGATATGGTTTGTAACCCGCCGGAGCGTAAGCAGTTCGGTAGTCTTCTGCTGGTCGACGGGCACACACTCGTGGCGGAGGGGACCGCAAAGCTACTGGAAAGCCGGTTCTCACGCATCTGGATTGCTTCAACGGCGGCGCGCTTCCAAGAGCTTGTCAGCCAAGTCCGCCCGACCTTGGTGATAGCCGATCTCTACTTGCCTGGCGCAAGTTGCATAGCTCTGATGGAGGGGACGCTGCAGCAGGAGGGGGCGCCGGCCTTCATCTTTCTCCCAGCAGAGGCCGGCCCGGACACTGTGACCCACGCGATAGCCGCCGGCGCGAAGGGATTTCTACACAGACGCTGTAGCAGCCAAGAGCTGTTTCGCGCGATCGATTGCATCATGGACGGATGCACGTATGTAGCAGCCAGCTTTCTTGCCTCGCAGGCGGAAGCGGAAGCTGCAGCCCCCAAGAGACGGCAGGCGATGCTGACCGCCAAGCAATTGCAGGTCCTGGAGCACGTGGCTTTGGGCATGAGGGCCCAAGATGTCGCGCAGAAGCTTCATCTTTCCACGCGCACGGTGGAATCCCACAAACGCGCCATCATGCGTCAACTGAATGTGGGCAACTCGCTGGAGATGGTTCGAGTGGCCCGGGAAGACGGAATTCTGACTTGAGCGTTCCCTGATACAGAAAAGGCTCGGCCTGGACGGCCGAGCCCTTGGCTCGTCAACGCTTGGGAAGCTTACTCTTCCTCGTCCTTGCCACCCTGCTGACCGGACCGCTCGCGCTTGCCGTTCTGGTCCTGCTGCTGTTGACCCTGGCGCTGGGTATCGCGATCCTGCTGCCCCTGCTGCCCCGGCTGGTTCTGCTGACCCGGTTGGTTCTGGCCGGGATTCGGACTCTGCTGATTCTGATTGCCCATGATCATTCTCCGTGTTCGGCATCACCATGAAGCCGATGGGCAAACCCTACGTTGCTATCAGTTAGGTTTCCGTAGCCTGACAGGTGCACACCTAGACAGGCCGCGCACCTTCCTAACTCGTTCACCATCCGAGCGGGATGGGCCTTTACGTTGTCGGAGGGGCCTGGACCGACCAGAACTCGGCCAGCAGACGCAGGCCTGGGTTGTGCTCAGCATCTTCTTCCAAGAAGGGGTGACTGCGCTCGCTCCAGCGTGCGGCTTCTATCTTCTGGATCATGGACGCGTCGGCATGCTGGCAAGCCATCGACCAGTTCCAGAAGTAGCGTTCTGGCACTTCACCACTGGTGAGCACCCGGATATCCGCATGCCGCTTGGACTGCTTGATGCGGTCAAAAACCGAGGCAACTCCCTCCTCGGGGCCTTCCAGGTAT
>NZ_JBFULB010000508.1:0-1774 GCF_056400545.1 Stenotrophomonas sp. P5_A8
GCTGGAGACATCCTGCAACATCAGCAATGGCACCCGCCATCTGCCTGGCGGATAAAGACAAGCGCCGCCCGCAACCGCATCCGCTACCTCGGAAATGGCCGCGCTTATGGAACCAACCTCTCGCTGGACATCTGCCGCAACGCCCACTTGTACGGCCGTGTTGTGGTTAACAACAGCGGGCGGGTTCGATCCGAGACGCTGGATCGGCCCGGAAGCTGCGCGGACTGAGGTCACCGTCAAACGCAAAACCACCGGTGAGGGCCATCCTTCACCACTCCGCGCCCTTGCTGCCCCGAACAGCAGGCAAAGAAAAAGCCGCGACTTCTCGCGGCTTTTTCAGATCTGGCGCCCGAAGTTGGACTCGAACCAACGACCCMCTGATTAACAGTCAAGTGCTCTAACCGGCTGAGCTATTCGGGCGGGGAGGCGCATTCTAGACGCTCAAATCAGACCTTGCAACAGCCGGACCTACGCGGCTACCAGCAGGTAACGCCGGACACCGTACCGGGCGTCTTCTGGTTTGCCTGGTTTACCGTCAGCGTGCCGCACTTGTCGCGCGCCTGCGGCCCCGCCGGTGTGGCGGTGATCACGAAGGTGGACGCCGCGGGCGTAATGGTCACCGTGTAGGCAGCCGTGCCCGTGCGTGGCGAATTGACCGTCCTCGTTCCCGTTTCGCTGAAGGTAAACGATGTGTAGCTATTGTTCAGCGTGTGATGCCGCTCCGCGCGCTGGGCGTACTCCACCATTTCTGCCTTGGCCAATCCCCGCTTGGACGCCAGCACGTGCTGGGTGTAGCTCGGATACGCAATCGCTGCCAGGATCGCCACGATGGCCACCACAACCATCAGCTCGATCAAGGTGAAGCCGCTTGCGTGCCGCACGCTTCCCGCCGAAGAACGATGAAAGGTCACTGGATCTGTCTCCACGATTGACGTCCGCAAGGATAAGGACGGAATACCATCGGCGCAGTGCCATTGGTGAACCAGGCCCAGCATTGATTGTTGGGTGTCGGTGGGTTGCCCGTCGGCCCGCCGGGCGGCGCGGCCGCAAGGCCTTGGGAGGGTAGCGAACCAATCCCCACATCGGTGATCGCCGCACTGCCGGTCGACGGCGTCTCTACTGCAGCGGTTCCGTCTGCCAATACCGTACCTGTGGTGGAGCCAAGCCTGGAGCCCCCCAACGCACCGTTGCCGGTAAGCGCCTGCAGCACGAATGTCCAGTTGGTCCCGGCAGAGGCGCAACCGGAAGCGGTCGGCGACGGCACGTAGGTCCGCATGTAGACATCGCCCTCGGAAATACTGGGCTGACCAACAAAGCGTTCGCCACCGGGCAGGTCGACATACCAGCCACGACTACCAGTGGGCGCGGTGCTCCGGGTCAAGCCGCGGCCCTGCGCCGCAGAGGCGATCACGCTGCCTGTGAGATTGGCACGGGTCAGCGTAGTGGTGATCTGACCATCCACGGTGTCATTCAGGCCATAGAGGCTCTGGACCGAGGTATCGGACGGGTCATCGACAAAGGAGAAGCTGCCGGTGCCGAAGAACAGCATGTTGCCGCCGGACTCGCCCGCCATCGATTCGAGCCCACCGATGATGGGCTGACGCAGTGTCCGCCCGTTTTCGGTGTAACTACGCGAGGTGRACAGCGGGACGGTCAGATTGGTCCCTGCACGCAGATCGAACTTCCACACTGCTCCCTTCTGGTCGGCCGCGTAGGCGGTATCGTAATAGCCATCGGTACCGCGGGTCCGGGTGGCGGTACCGCGATATCGGTC
>NZ_JBFULB010000509.1:0-1766 GCF_056400545.1 Stenotrophomonas sp. P5_A8
CGGTGGAACTCGTCGGGGGGAAAACGCGGATTATAGAGCCGATGGCGGTTTTCCCATGTTGCGTTGCGGGTGGTGTGGGGTAGGGGCAGCGCCTCCTTCTGGCGTGGGAGGTGCCGGGCAGGCCGGTGCAGGACACGCCGTGAACCCATCCTTGGGGGCTCGGTATTGCCATCCATGGCAATACACGGTCCTGCACCGGCCTGCCCGGCACCTCCGGACACATGGCTGCGCCTGGCAGAAGGCGAAAGCGGGAGGGTAGAGCCGGGCCATGCCCGGCTGGCCGCGCACCGCGCGGCAATGATCGGGGCCGGTCACCGCCCATGACTTCCGGGGTTCGGACCGGGGCAGGGGGGCGGGCTAGAATCGGCGGTTCTCTTTGCAAGGGGCTGCTCAATGCGCTCGAACCTGCTCGCTTTTTCCGTCGTCGCCAGCCTTGGGCTGGTCCAGGTTGCCCAAGCCGCTGAAGGCATGTGGGTGCCGCAGCAGCTGCCGGAAATCGCCGGTCCGCTCAAGCAGGCGGGGCTGAAGCTGTCGCCGGAGCAGATCTCCAACCTGACCGGCGACCCGATGGGTGCGGTGGTGGCGCTGGGCGGCTGCACCGCCAGCTTCGTGTCGCCGCAGGGCCTGGTGGTGACCAACCACCATTGCGCCTACGGTGCGATCCAGCTGAACTCGACCGCCGAGAAGAACCTGATCAAGGACGGCTTCAACGCACCCACCCTGAAGGATGAGCTGAGCGCCGGCCCGAACGCGCGCGTGTACGTGCTCGACCAGATCACCGATGTGACCGCGCAGGCCAAGGCCGCCATCGCCGCCGCCGGCAAGAATCCGCTGGCGCGGACCCGCGCGCTGGATGCCTTCGACAAGGCACAGACCGCAGCGTGCGAAGCCGATGCCGGGTTCCGCTGCCGTCTGTTCAGTTTTTCCGGCGGCAACACCTACCGCCTGTTCCGCAACATCGAGATCAAGGACGTGCGCCTGGTCTACGCGCCCCCGGGCAGCGTCGGCAAGTTCGGTGGCGACATCGACAACTGGATGTGGCCGCGCCACACCGGCGATTTCTCGTTCTATCGCGCCTATGTGGGCAAGGACGGCAAGCCGGCCGCGTTCTCGGCCGACAACGTGCCCTACCAGCCCAAGCACTTCCTGACATTCGCCGACACGCCGCTGGGCGCCGACGACTTCGTGATGGTGGCCGGTTACCCGGGCCGCACCAACCGCTATGCGCTGGCCGGTGAGTTCAACGAAACCGCCACCTGGACCTACCCGACCATCGCGCGCCACTACAACGCGGTGATCGATCTGATCGGCAAGGCGGGTCAGCAGGATGCGGACATCAAGGTGAAATACGCCGCCACCATGGCGGGCCTGAACAACACCGCCAAGAATTATCAGGGCCAGCTGGATGGCTTCAAGCGCATCGATGCGGCCGGCCAGAAGCAGGCCGAAGAAGCGGCCGTGCTGGCGTGGCTGAAGCAGCAGGGCGCGGCCGGCAAGCCGGCGCTGGCCGCGCACGCGCAGCTGATCAAGCACCTGGAAGAAGGCCGCGCCACGCGCGATCGCGACCTGATCGTGAGCCAGTTCAACAACACCGCCGTGCTGGGCTCGGCGCTCAGCCTGTACCGCCTGTCGATCGAACGTGCCAAGGCGGACGCCGAGCGCGAAGCCGGTTACCAGGAGCGCGACCTGCCCTCGATCGAAGGCGGGCTGAAGCAGATGGACCGCCGCTATGTCGCGCGCATGGACCAGCAGCTGCAGACGTACTG
>NZ_JBFULB010000510.1:0-1750 GCF_056400545.1 Stenotrophomonas sp. P5_A8
CGCCTGTAGTGAGGGCGGCTGTGGTCCATGGAGCATCATTGGGCGTCATGATGTCCAGCTTCCCGCCCCTCCAGCACCACTAAATGTTACGTCGCGAAAAGTGAGCTTGGATTGGGATAAAGGTCTGGAACTCTCATGGTCTCAATCCGCAGGTGCTCAATATTACGAATATAAGGCTGCAATGCCCGAACTAGGCTATAACGGCAGTCCAGTTAACGTTGGCGCGGTTTTAATTATTGTCTGGAATCTTAAGAAGGACCTTGTTCCTCTCGGGGATCTATATGTCAGAGCCTGCAATGTTTCTGCATGCTCGGAATGGACGGCGGCGGTACGCCGGTAGCTTTCCATCGATGCGCTCCGCTTCGTTGTTCGGCGTGTGGAGCTCGAAAATACAAATGAAGCACTCTCTCGGTGGTGTTGCTTGCACATAAACTCGAAGATGATGGCTGTTTGGGTGGGAATGGTTGTGATCGCTACTGCTTTCACATTCCATGCTTCTGCGCAATCAGTTACCTACATTCATACTGACGCATTGGGCTCTGTCGTTGCAGAGTCTGATGCCGGTGGCAATGTAACGAATAGGTTTCACTACGGTCCCTATGGAGACCTGTTGATAGGCGGGGCAGTCGACGGACCGGGCTATACTGGCCACGTGGGCGATCTATCAACTGGGCTGAGCTATATGCAGCAGCGGTACATGGATCCGGAGCTGGGAATCTTCATCAGCGTTGACCCAGTAACGGCATATGACCAGCCCGTTACTCAGTTCAATCGCTATAGGTACGCGAATGGAAATCCGTATAGCTTCACTGATCCTGATGGACGAACCAGCCGAAGCGGAGTGCGCGGCAGTCAGGCGGCGCAGCTTGGCCGAATGATAAGGGCCTACTGGGATGCTAGAGGCGATAAAGAGAAAGGAGAGAAGAACTTTTCCGAAGCGCAGCAGCGCCAGAAAGAGAACGACAAGATAGCGCTGGATCTAATGGTAGATGTCAGTCGAGCGGGGCCGATTAAGGACGTCATTGAGATCGGAGGTGAAGTGGTCAAAGGCGGTGGGGGCGTGGACAAAGCCACAGAGGTTGCTGCAGGTGACGTCGTATCGAAGGTCGTCGAAAAGGCCCTTGACGGGAAGATTGGTGCGCCTGCAGCAAATGCAGTGGGTGCATTCGCCGGAAAGGCTGCCGGTGATATCGTTGAGAAAGGCACCTCGGCGGCGAAGGACTCATCTGCCAAGCAATCGGTGAGTTCTGGTGGCGTAAACACCCGCGACAAACGATAGGATGGTGCTCCCAGTGACGCTGCGAATGAGATGCTTACGGTGAAGAAGACATGGCCCTATTTCCTGCGAGGGGTTGCCCTTCAAACGAGCGCTCTGTCCCTCGCAACATTGACCATAGGGGTCCCGGTAGGGTTCTTCGAGGTTGAGCTAGTGCAGGCAGTCGGACCAGTCTGGCGAGAGATCATTGACCAAGTTCTTAGTTGCTTGGCGATATTTGTCGTGTGCGCAATTTTTGCTTTTTGGCGCCCGCATAGATTCTTCTTTGCAATGGCTTTGTCGTTCGTAGCGACAGAGCTGATCTTTCAGGGTTTTTCATTGCTTACAGGCGGTGTTGAGCAGCCATTGGCTTTAGTAGTTTTGACTCTTCTTCTGTCGGCCGGCTGCGCTCTCTGCGGCGCCGTTTTGGGCAGGACTGTCAGGAAGTGCAGGGCTACCTAGGCCGACAATCGCACACCTGAACAGCCTTTCAGC
>NZ_JBFULB010000511.1:0-1736 GCF_056400545.1 Stenotrophomonas sp. P5_A8
TGAGCGGCTCAGCGACGGCCAGCAGTCAATGCTCTACATCTCGCTGGTGCTGGCTGCTCATGCAGTTGATGTCGCGGCGTTGGCCGACGCAGATACACCCTTTGATCTAGCTCGGCTGAGGCCAGCGGCTTTCACTTTGCTTGCAGTGGAAGAGCCTGAAAACAGCCTCTCGCCCCAGTATCTGGGGCGGGTCACCCAGGCACTTCGAGACCTCAAAGACGAGTCCGGCGGGCAAGCTATTGTAGCCACGCACTCTCCCGCCATGTTGCGCAGAGCTGATCCAGATCACATCCGACATCTCCGGCTTGACGCTGATCGCATTACGCAAGTCAGTGAAATTGTTCTTCCGGATGAGGCAGGGGAAGCGGGAAAATTCGTTCGCCAGGCGGTCATGGCATATCCCGAGGTCTACTTTGCCAAGCTGGTTGTTCTGGGCGAAGGCGATAGCGAAGACATCGTGCTCCATCGCATGCTCAGTGCCATGGGCGTCGAAGCGGATGCGTCCAGTGTCTGCGTGGCGCCGCTTGGAGGGCGTCATGTCAATCACTTCTGGCGCCTGTTATCGAGTTTGCGAATCCCCTACGTCACTCTCCTTGACCTTGACTATGGTCGCTTCGGTGGAGGATGGGGGCGCGTTAAAGTGGCACATGGCTATCTGCGCAAGTTTCCAAACGGCCACCCGGTGCGCACCGATGCCGAAGTCAAAGCGCTTCCTGGATGGAAAGCGTCTTGCAAAGGGGACGCTTTCATCGAGGAAGTGCGTTTCCTCAGAGGAGCAGGGGTCTTCTTCTCGGCCCCGATTGATCTTGATTTCGCTATGATGCGGCAGTTTCCAGATGCCTACGGCGCCACTGAGCAGCCGTTGGAAGATGGCGATGACTTACTCGGTGCGGTCTTGGGAAAGAGTGGAATCGCCAAGCACTACGGACCAAAGTCGCGCAGTCTGTTTCACGACTACCACCGCCTGTTCAAACTCGCCAGTAAGCCGGTAGCGCATCTTCAAGCCTTGGCCAACCTGACTGATGAAGATCTGAGAGCGGATGCCCCCAAGACCCTGAAATACCTCTGTCAGCGTGTGGTCACCATCTTGGCGGCAGACGCGGAATGATTACGCCAGCTCAGTGGAGTCCGGTTGCCATCGAGATGTTGGAGCCCGGCGCAAAAGCGGCGATTACGGCTCTTCATGGCAACAGTGTGGTCATTGCTAATCCTGGATCAGGGAAGACCGAGCTTCTCGCTCAGCGCGCCGACTTTTTGCTCAGGACCGGCACGAGCCGCTATCCAAAAAGGATCTTGGCGATCTCGTTTAAAACCGATGCGGCGCACACCCTGCGTAGGCGGGTGAGGGATCGCTCAGGACTTGACTATGCCCACCGTCTCAACAGCATGACGTTCGACGCCTTTGCGCGTCGAATTATTGCGATCTACCGGCCGCTTCTGACAGGAAAGGATCGCCTGGACCAGGGATTCAAAGTCGGCACCGTTCGCGTGAAGAGCGTCCAGGTTGCGTTCAAGGAGTTGGTGCCATTGGCGCAAAATCTCATCGAACAGCATCCGATGATCAAGCGATCAATCAACATCGCTTACAGCCATGTATTTTTGGACGAATTTCAAGATTGTACAGGTCCACAATACAAGCTGATCAAGACGTTGTTCAAGGATACGTCAACCGCGATAACCGCTGTCGGAGACGCGAAGCAAAAAATCATGGGCTGGGCAGGGGCGCTCGATGGGGT
>NZ_JBFULB010000512.1:0-1734 GCF_056400545.1 Stenotrophomonas sp. P5_A8
CCCGGTGAATGAGCGCGTGACTGAGTGCTTGGTCGAGCCTAAACGGTCTTTTCCCACTCACTCTGCGCGCCTTCAGACGTATGACGGCGCATTTGAGGAGGGCAGATTCAGTTGTTCCCTCAGATTGGAAAGGACTCTACAGTCTTCCTCACCGTCATCAAGGCTTCTCGCAAAAGTCCTTCACTTTCCACCGAACTCAAACCAATGCGGAGCGCATGTGGCGCCTGCGGGGTCGCGGCGTATGCGCTAGCTTTAGAGACCGCCACATATTGTTCGGCCAATGCCGCTGCAACCTGGTCCATTCGGAGCCCGTCGGGTAGAGGCATCCACAAGCACATTGAGGTTGGACCGGTGACGGTATTCATTCCTCTAAACACCTCTGCGGCAACCAGCTGACGCCGGCGCGCTTGTTCGACAATATCTCCCTCAACACGACTGAGCGTGCCGTCCTCAATCCAACGCGCCGCCATCACCGCAACAATACTGGGCAGGCTCCAGTAACTTGCGCGAATGGCTGAGGTGACGCGGTCCTTAAATTGAATCGGCGAAACAATGGCCCCAAAGCGAAGCCCGGTTCCCAGCCCCTTAGAAAGGCTGGTGATGTAGAAAGTCCTCTCAGGGGCTAGGCAGGCCAACGGCGCTGGCGCCCCCTCTGCCAAAAAAGAGTAGGAGGCATCTTCAATGATCAGAAGGTCGTGGCGGCGGGCGATATCAACAAGCCGTCGCCGATGCAACTCGCTCATTACCCAACTCAAGGGATTGTGCATCGTAGGCATTGTGTACACGGCTCGGATACGGTTTCGATCACACAGAGCGTCCAAAGCGTCGAGGTCCGGGCCAGTGGCCGCACAAGCAACGGGCATCAACTCGATCCCATGGCTCCTCGCCAGCATCTTAAAACCGGGATAAGTCAGCGCGTCAACGGCCACACGGTCGTGGATCCCAAGCACCGCCCTCGCGACGACGTCCAAGCCCTGCTGAGCACCACCAACCAAGAAGGTCCGGCCAACCGCGCATTTGACTCCACGCTGGTCGGACAAGAACTCGCCCATGATCTGCCGCTCCCGTCCGCGTCCACCGGGCGGCTGCTGATGCAGGAGTGACCTTGCCTCCGCGGAAGCTGCCAACTCGCGCAACATGCATCTCACCATCGCCTCCTGCCCTGGCCACGTGGGGTGATTGAATGACAGGTCGATCGCAATAGAACTTGACCTCGCTTCGTTCTCCGGGTCCCAGGCCACTTCTCTTCGGCGTGCACGGACAAACATCCCCCTGCCTATTTCGCCTATAACGTGTCCGGACGCTTGTAATTGGGCATAGACCTTGGTGGCGGACGCCACTGCTATGCCGAATTGGGCGGCCAACTTTCGGTGCGTCGGAAGCTGCACCCCGGGCGCCAAGTCGCCACTGTCAATTCGGTTAACAAGCGCTTCCGTCACTGATGAGATGGAACGGGATCTCATGCGGCGTCCTTAGGACAATAAATTGATTGTCCTAAATTACACCTACAAACTCCCAACCTAAAGACCTCAGCTGGCCGGCTAGCTAAAGCTACAGCAACGTGGGCGAGCGTGGGCAGGCCGTAAAAAATTCGTCTAACCCAGACAAGGCTAAAGGAGAGCGGCGTGAAAGCAGGTTCCCAACACTTACCGGTCCTTGAGTTTTTGAAAAAGCAACTCAATGGAACCTTATCGGCAGCGCAAACTACTCACCTTCGCTATCCCACCGCTATAT
>NZ_JBFULB010000513.1:0-1723 GCF_056400545.1 Stenotrophomonas sp. P5_A8
GCCCTGCTCGGAGCCAGCAAGCCAGAGTCCGGCATCTTCGGGCGGTCAGCCGCTTGGCCCAGGAGGCCCTGGCTGATGACATTCCCCTGCAGATCGCGGTATTCCTGGGTCTCGGTATTACGCAGGACATCCAGTAGGCCGTTTTCGCCGGTCTTGGGGTCGCGGTAACCGATCTGGCCCGGCTCCCATTTCGCCCTGGGGCTGGCCTTCTGGCGGAACTCTTGGGCGCCTACCGGGTCGACATTCGCCCACTGACTCCATGAGTCCTCATTGAGCGATCCATCAGAATTCAACACGCCTCTCTGAGCCCGCTCAATGGCGGCGTTGCGCTCCATCCCTTGGCGAGTGCGCGCCAGGATGTCGTTCTTGTAGCGGGTGTTCTCGGTATCGGCGACGCCTTGGTTAACGGCGAGCAGGCCCGAGGAAAGCCCGTCTGCCAACGAAGCGCCAAAATTTCCACCGTTGCGGGCGCGCAGCATCGCAAGGCCGGAAGCCAAAAGCCCCTGACGTGCGATAGCGCTTTTGTCTTGGTCATCGAGGTTTTGCCAGCCAGGCGTGACGCGGCCTAGGAGGCCTTCAAGCTTAAAAGTCATTGGGGTGTCCTGTACTCAAGGCGCCTCTTGCGCCATCCGGGGGAAAGGCGGCGCCACCGAAGTGGTCGCCGCCAGGAGCCCGCCCTTGGGTAGTTGGAGCCCCTATTACTTAAGCCGTTTGGCGGGTGTAAATCGCTCCCATCAAAGAGGTGCCCGTGGCACACCACTAGCAGGTTCTGGCACGCCTAATGTCTGCGCTTGGCAGGCATCACGCCTGTTAACGCCGACTACGTTTTCAGCAGCGCCAGGCCTATCGCTTGGCGTCGTCAGAACCCATGTTTCTTATGAGCCCTTCGCCGGTCTGCCAGTCATCCGCGTTATCGCTGCCCAGCTCTTCTAGCAGCGCGTAGCTGGCACGCTCCAGCCAGTCCCACAGCACTCCCTCAATGACCCTCACCTTGTCGGTGAACGTTGCTGCGCGGACGCCGGCGGAGCGGGCACCATCCCTATAGCTCTGACCCATGCCAAGTAGGCGGCACGCTGCCTCTCTGGCCTCGCGCTCCTCGTAGCCCATGGCTTTGAKGTACATCTCGACCTTGGGCCACCGCCACATCTGTTGGGCGGCGTAGACCAATAGCCAATCCTCCAGCGGGCCATCCAGCTCTGCATCGGCCAGAGCGACAAGCACGGGGCGAACAGGCCGGACGGCGGGGATCACCACCACGCCGGAGAACTGTTTATTGCTCCATCGATGCACGCGTCGGGTACGCGTCGGCACGCGTCGGGCTCGCATGTTCGTAACCCTGTCGAACTCCTCAACCGTCCGCAGCTCGTCCGCATTGAAAGCAGACAGCGCTGCCTCCCTGGCACGCGGCTCTTTGGGCAGGTAATCCTGAGCCGCATGGACAACCCGGCCTCTGGTGTGAATCGCGAATCCTGCCGGGTCGTCGCCTCCCTCCTCGGGCGTAGGAACTTCCACCCAGGTCGCCTGCCACACCACCGCCATGCATGCGCCACAGCCATAGGCAGCTGCCACTGCCCGCGACGCCCGGTCGACGTTCGTTGAGCCTTCTTTCCACCGCGCACCCTTTCCGGATGGCGGCAGAGATTCACCCTTTGATGCTGGCAGCACTGCTACCAGCAACGGTGCGGCATTGCTATCAGCATGATCCCCGGTTGAAGGGCTAGGT
>NZ_JBFULB010000514.1:0-1718 GCF_056400545.1 Stenotrophomonas sp. P5_A8
GCCTGTGGCGGAGCGGGTGGCGGCCATGCGCGCCGTGTATGCGCACATCGCACCGGAGGTGATGCAGCCCGGCGACTGCGCGGCGTTGCCGGATGACCGGTTGCAGGATCTTTTCCAGTCCACCGCGCTGATCGCCTTCTACGCACGTGAACCAGCCACGTTACTGCGCCTGCAGTGCCTGTATGAGGCGCTGGTCGCGCGTGATCTCGCCGTGGATGACCACCACCGCAGCATGCGCGGCTCCCTTATCGCGTTGCAGCGCTTCGACCAGGCCAATGCACTCAACGCCCGCCTGCGGACGGCACCCACTGCGTTGCCGGTGATCCGTGGTCCTGCGCCGGCCGGCAGGCCACTGCTGCAGCTGGAGGGCATCGCCCACGTGCAGCGCGCAGCACTGGCCGAAGACGGTCTGCGCGTGGTCGCGGTGGTGCACCCACACTGTGGTTTCTCCCGCCGCGCGCTGCAGGCCATCATCACCCAGCCCGAATACGCGTGGCTGCGCGGTCACCTGCAACTTGTGGTGCCGATCGGGCAGGCATGGCCCGGCCAGGAGATGCTCGACTGGAACAGCACCCATCCGGACCTGCCCATGCAGCCGATGGTGCGCGATGCCTCATGGGAAGGGCTGGACACCGACCAGACACCTGTCTTCCATCTGCTCCGCGATGGCGAGGTCATCCACACCGTGGCCGGCTGGCCAACGGAAGGTGCCGATCTGCGCCGCATCCGCGCGGCACTGGACGCCGAGTCGCATTGAGTCCACGCGCTTGGTTGCATTTGAGAGCATCGTTCGCGTCGTGATGGTGCTCGCTTACACTCACACGATGCGCCCTGATTCCATCCTCACCCTGTCATGCCCGGACCGTACCGGGATCGTCTACCGTGTGTCCGGTCTGCTGTTCGACCTGGGCTGCAACATTCTCGATGCCCAGCAGTTTGGCGATGAGGAAAGCGGCCGCTTCTTCCTGCGTGTGCACTTCGATCGTGCCGCCACGCAGTCACTGGCCGATGTGGAAGCACGGATGGGGACGCTGGCGGCGGAGTTCCAGATGGACTGGCAACTGCACGATGCGCGCCGCCGTGCGCGGCTGCTGGTGCTGGTGAGCAAGCAGGGGCATTGCCTGAACGACCTGCTGTTCCGCGCACACAGCCGCCAGCTGCAGGTGGATATCGCTGCGGTGGCGTCCAACCATGACGACTTCGCCGCGCTGGCCGGCTCGTACGAAGTGCCGTTCCACCACCTGCCCGTCAACGCCGACAACCGCGCCGTGCAGGAGCAGCAGATCATCGATCTGGTTGAGCGCGAGCAGATCGACCTGGTGGTGCTGGCGCGCTACATGCAGATCCTGTCGCCGCGCCTGTGCCAGGCGCTGGCGGGCCGGGCGATCAACATCCACCACAGCTTCCTGCCCAGCTTCAAGGGCGCCCAGCCGTACCACCAGGCGCACGCGCGTGGGGTCAAGATCATCGGCGCCACCGCGCATTACGTCACCGAAGACCTGGATGAAGGCCCGATCATCGAACAGGACGTGGCGCGCGTGGACCACGCCATGACCCCGCGCGACCTGGTACGCCTGGGCAGCGACACCGAATCACAGGTGCTGGCCCGCGCCGTGCGCCGCCATGTGGAGCACCGCATCCTGCGCAACGGCCACCGCACGGTCGTATTCCGCTGAACCGGTAGCTACCCACCGTTTGTGGGTACGACGCTCCGGTAG
>NZ_JBFULB010000515.1:0-1643 GCF_056400545.1 Stenotrophomonas sp. P5_A8
GGCTGACGGCATCGAAGGCTACGTGGCCGCTCGCGATGTTGCGAACGAGCGCGTGGACGACGCGACCCAGTTCCTGAAGGTCGGCGACAAGGTTGAAGCCAAGTTCGTGGGCATGGATCGCAAGGGTCGTACCCTGCAGCTGTCGATCAAGGCCAAGGACGATGCGGAAATGCGCGAAGTGCTGGAGGAATACCAGTCCTCTTCGGCGTCCAGCGRCACCACCCAGCTCGGCGCACTGCTGCGTGCACAGCTGAACGGCAACAAGTCCGAGTAATCGGTCTGTCGCTGTCGTAGTTTCCTGGACGGCCCGGACAACAGTCCGGGCCGTTTCAGGGTCTAGTTCCCCCCGAAGAGCCCGTAATGACCAAATCCGAGCTGATCGAAATCCTGGCGCGCCGACAGGCGCATTTGAAGTCGGACGATGTCGATCTGGCCGTGAAGTCGTTGCTGGAAATGATGGGTGGGGCGCTGGCCGGCGGGGATCGCATCGAGATCCGCGGGTTCGGCAGTTTTTCGTTGCACTACCGGCCACCCAGGCTGGGGCGCAACCCCAAGACCGGGGAGTCGGTCGCATTGCCGGGCAAGCATGTCCCGCATTTCAAACCCGGCAAGGAGCTGCGCGAGCGCGTCAGCGCCGTGGTGCCGCTGGAAAGCGACCCCGCGTAGAGCGGACCGTTGGTCCGCTGCTTTTTTCGTTCCGGGCCTCTTTGTCCCGCTGCTCTATATTCCGCTACTCTTTGAATCTCCCGGAACTGGAGATGCTACATGAAAGTCGTACGTCTGCTTGTGCTGCTGGCGGTTCTGGTCGCCGGACTGATTATTGGTGCGCTCAACTCGGACAAGATGGTTCTCAGTCTGGGCTTCACCCAAATCACCACCACCACCGGCCTGGCGATCATTGTCGCCCTGTTGTCCGGTGCCATCATCGGCGGCGGCATCGTGCTGGCCAGCCTGGTGATCCCGTTGTACGCGAAGCTGCGCAAGGCGCAGAAGGCTGTCCCGACCGCGGTCGTGGCGCCGGCTTCCACCCCTTCTTCTACTTTCGACGGACGCTGAGCCCCGATGGAATTTGTCTCCGAGTGGTTCTGGTTCTTCCTGTTCCTGCCGTTGGCGGCGTTGTCCGGCTGGGTGATAGGCCGTCGCGGTGGCCAGCGCCATGGCGACAACCAGGTCAGCCGCCTGTCCAGCACCTATTTCCGTGGCCTGAACTACCTGCTCAACGAGCAGCCGGACAAGGCGATCGAGCTGTTCCTGCATATCGCCGAGCTGGACAAGGAAACCTTCGAAACCCAGGTCGCGCTGGGCCACCTGTTCCGCCGTCGTGGCGAGGTGGATCGTGCGATCCGGCTGCACCAGGGCCTGGTCAACCGTGCCGACCTGAATGACGCGCAGCGGGTGCAGGCACTGCTCGCCCTGGGCGAGGACTACATGAAGTCCGGGCTGCTGGACCGTGCCGAAACCGTGTTCAGTGAGCTGGCGCAGATCGACCAGCGCGCGCCGCAGGCGCTCAAGCACCTGATCGGGATCTACCAGGCCGAGCGTGACTGGGAAAAGGCGATCGACAACGCCAGCCGCTTCGAGGAAGTCACCGGCGAGCCGATGGGCAAGCTGATCGGGCAGTTCGAATGCGAACTGGCCGAGCG
>NZ_JBFULB010000516.1:0-1623 GCF_056400545.1 Stenotrophomonas sp. P5_A8
GGCGCATAGAGAGCATGCGTTCGAGTCCACACGAGCGATTGCCAGTGCCAAGAAGGTGTTTCCGCCATTCGGGAAAATGTGCGGTCTACTAAGCAAAGAGTTCACTCACGTTGGAAGCTTGCACAAACAATTCACTCCGATACGTGCGTACGAAAAAGGCTACGAGCCTTTGGATCTAAGCATGCAGTTCATAACTAGCGCAGTGTGGATGTGCTACGTGACATGTGAGCTGGCGTTCTTGAATACGGTTGCAACACCACGCTATTGGGAAGAAGTTCCGGCGCCCTCTGCCGARCAAGTCGCCTATGCGTACAACCCGAGCGCCGCCGAAAAAACGTGGATGGAAACGTTTCTGGGACTGGCGGGTGCGCCCTAGCAATGCGTTCAAGCCGACGCCGCTTCGCGGCGCGGCTTAATTCTGGCGTTTAACGTCCGCTCCTGGCCGAAAGCGGACGTGCCGGCCCCAGAGAACGTTACCAGTAATGCTAGCTTCCACTCTCGACCCAAAGCGGCCATCGGCCTCGTCGGCGCGGAACCTAGCCTGGATCCGGTGGCATCGACTACGATCCGGACTTGGTCCAGGCCGGCCAGTTGCCGGGCCAGCTTGCGGATGCCCGCGGCGCTGTTGTCCACCAGCGTCACTCCCGCCCGTTCCTCGATGGCTACGTCCAAGGAGGCCTTGCCCACGTCGATGCCCGCTGCCATCATGGCTAATCCTCCGATAGAGTTGGCGGGTCGAGAGCATCGCGCCCAAGCCTACGCTTATCAGTTTGAGGGAAGCCTCGGCCAACTGTCCGGGCGCAGGGCACGAGCACCGGCATGCGGCCCCTGTTGAGTTACGGTGCTGCTACACCGAGGCGTTAGCGGGCGCGCATGCCGGGCTCTCGGCACCTGGGCTAGGGGAAAGGCAAGACATAAGGTGTTAGCAATCAACTTCAGGCAACAGGTGATCCGTGAAGAAAGCAGTTTGGCTATCCTACGATCTCGGCGTGAAAGGCGACTATGACTCGCTTTATGCTTACCTAGACAATCAGAAAGCTGTTGAATGCGGTGACAGTGTTGCGTTCTTCAATGTTGAATTCACGGGCACTGACAGCGATCTTGAGAAGAAGGTTAGAAAGGAAATCAAGGAGAGCGTGCGCCTCTCCAAGACAGATCGCATCTACATCGTTTACAGGCGGGAAGATAAGCGCGTCGGAGGAAAGTTCCTTTTCGGGAACAGGAAATCATCCCCATGGCAGGGGTACGGACACCAGGAGCCTATCGAAGATGATGGCTTCTAATGGCTAAGAMCATCATCGCTGATAGCGGATTCTGGATCGGCTTGTTCAACGCACGGGACGCTCATCATTCGTGTGCCTGTTCAATAGAGGAGTTCATTGAGGCCCACAGCATTGTCATCCCTTGGCCATCGCTGTATGAAACGTTGAATACGCGCCTTATGCGCAGGCAATCTGACAAAGATCGCTTCAATGCCTACCTAAAGCGGGATTCGACTGTTCTCCTAGAGGACGCAAAGTACAAGAAGACCTCATTGAGGTACGTGCTTGACCAGCGGGGCACTAGTTACAGCCTGGTTGATCATGTGATTAGGAGCATGCTTGAAGATTCAAGTATTAAGGT
>NZ_JBFULB010000517.1:0-1615 GCF_056400545.1 Stenotrophomonas sp. P5_A8
CAGCTGCACGGCGTGCTCGGCATCCAGATGCGGGGCGAACTCGGCCACGCCCGGCGGCAGCAGCACGATCACCGTGGAGCCGTAATTGAAGCGCGCCATTTCCGCGAACCGCTCCAACGTGATGCCCTTGCCGCGGTAATCCTTGCGGGTGATGGTGTCGCCGTAGGCGGGAATCTCTTCGCCACCCCACACCGTTTCCACGCCCGACACCAGCAGCGCACCGACCATCACMGACACCATCGGGCCGAAGTCGGTATCGAAGTGACAGACCAGGCGCTCGTTGCGCGCAAACAGCCCCGGCACCTTGTTGACCGCCGCCGGACCGACGCTGAACAAGCGCCCGGGCACGTGCACGGTCTCGCGCAGGGTGCCGGTCCACGGCATGTGCACGCGGTGGTAGTCCTTGGGCGAGAGGTACACGGTGGCAAACAGGCCGTGGCGGAAGACCTCGGCATCGGCGGCGTCGCCGAGCAGCTCGGCGGCGGTGAACGACTGGCCTTTGGCCTGGAAGATGCGGCCGTCTTCGATCGCGCCGAGCTGGCTGATGCGGCCGTCGGCGGGCATCACCAGCGTGCGCGGATCGGACGACGGTACGCGGGCGCCGGGCTTGAGCGCACGGGTGAAGAACTGGTTGAAGGTGGCGTAGCTGCGCGGATCGGGGTTGGCCGCTTCGGCGAGGTTGACGCCGAACTTCTCGGTGACGGTGTCGATCAGCCAGCGCGCGATCCGCGGGTTGCTGGAATACGCCAGGCGTCGCGCCATCGAGGACAGCAGACGGTGCGGCAGGACGTAGCTCAGCGTGGTGGTCAGGCTCATGGTGCGGTCTTCTCGGTCAGCATCTGCAGGTCGCGGGCAATGGCCTGCGCATTGAAGGGAGGGCGGATCAGGCCGGCAAGCCTGCCCTCCGGGTCCAGCACGGCCAGGCTGGCCGAGTGCTCGAGGGTGTAGTCCTCGGGATTCTCGTCGAAGTGCTTGCCGGGTACTTTCTGGAAGACGAAGCCGAGCGACGTGGCGAAGCGCTCCAGCGAGGGCACATCGGCGGTGGCGGCCAGGGTGTCCTTGTGGAAGGCGTGCACGTACTCGCCGAGGCGGGCGAGGGTGTCACGCTCGGGATCGACGGAGATGAACACCAGGCGCGGGCGCAGGGATTCGGGCTGGGCTTCCCATTGTTTCTGCGCCTTGGCAAGGTCGGCCAGGGTGGTGGGGCAGACGTCGGGGCAGAAGGTGAAACCGAGGAAGACCAGGGTCCAGTGGCCCTTGAGCTCGCCGGGGATCAGGCGGGTGCCGTCGGACTGGCCAAGGTTGAAGTCGGGCAGCGGGCGCGGCTGGGGGTAGAAGGTGATCGATTCGGTGGCGGGCCGGTCGCTGGTCGGCGTGGGCGCGAACACTTTCTGCGCGGCGACCAGGCCAAGGCCGGCGGCCAGCGCGATGAGCAAGATGATGCCTGCGTTGCGATTGAACATGGAAAGCCCGTTCCCGGAAGGGGCCACCATGATAGGGGTGGTGGCGGCGCTGTTGGGTTTTTTGGGCCGCAGCCGAAGCCGAAGCCGAAGCCTTGGTGCAGCGATCGGAGGCGGCGCCGGCACGGGTGGGGTTGCGGGGCACGCTGCAAGTA